>CAZMQP010000021.1:0-16478 GCA_964568385.1 uncultured bacterium | reverse complement strand
CCTCGATCCCGCGCGCACGCTGCCGCTCGGCGACCTCTGGGAGCGCCGCCCATGAGCGCCGCCCGGTCGCGCCGCGCTGCGACTCCCGCTCCCCAGCGCGCCGCCCCCCCGCGCGCCGCCGCCCCTACCGCTCGCGCCGCGTGGACGCCGCCGCTGGCGCTGGTGCGGGCGGCGCCGCTCGTGGCGCTCGTCGCCGTGCACGGCGGCGCGCTGTCCGGGTTCTTCGCCGCCGACGACATCGACTTCCTGATGCGGGCCAGGGGCCTCGACCCCACCCCATGGCCGCTCGCCCGGCTGCTGCCGGGAGCCTGGCGCTGGCAGGCCATGACCGCCCTGTTCGGCGCCAACCCGCTTCCCCACCTGGCGCTGGCGTTCGCGCTGCACGGGGCGTGCGCGCTGCTCGCCACCCGCATCGCCCTTCGCGCCGGGCTCGGGCGCGTGGCGGCGATGGGGGCGGGCACGCTGGTCGCCGCCACGTCCATCGCCTACGCCTCGACGCACTGGGCCTCCGGGCTGGGCGAGGTGCTCGCGACCGCGCTCACGCTGGCGGCGCTGGCGCTGCACGTCGAGTGCCGCCATCGGCGCAGCCCGGCGCTCGCGTGGCTGGCGGGCCTGTCGGTGGCCGCGGCGATCCTGAGCAAGGAGTCGGCGATCCTGGCGCCTGCCGCGCTCTGGCTGTTCGACCGCCTCGTGCCGGTCACCGGCGCGGGCCGCGGCGCGATGCGCGAGGTGCTGGCGGGTGGCGGACTGGCGGCGGCCGCCGCGGTGGCGGTCTACGTGGCCAGCCCGCACGTGGGCGGCGAGGCCTACGCCCTGTCGTGGTCGCCCGCCGTGTGGCTCACCAACCTCGGCACCTACGCGGCGTGGCTCGTGCGGCTGACCGACCCCATCCGCGACCGTGTCGCGCAGAGCGATCCCTCGCTTCGAATGCTCGGCCTGTCGGTGCTGGCGCTGTGGGGTGCGGGCGCCTGGCTCGAACGGCGCGCCGCGGCGCGGCCCATCACCGCCGGGCTCGCCTGGTTCGTGCTGCTGCTGGCGCCCGTGCTGCTGCTGGAGCGGCACACCTACCTCTACTACCTCGTCGCGCCGTGGGTGGGCGTGTCGCTGGCGCTGGCGGCCGTGCTCGAGCGCGCCGCCGCCCGGCTACCCGCGGCCGCCGCGGCGCTGGTGGTGCTGGCGGCCGCCGGCGGCTTCACGGCCAACGAGGCGGTGCAGATCCTCGCCCGGCGGCAGCTGCAGGTGAACGGCGTGCCGGTGGACCGCATCACGCGCGAGAGCACGCTGCTGCGCCAGGCCGTGCGCGACCTGCGCGCCGCCGGGCTCACGGCCGCCGACTCGGTCGCGTTCATCAACCCCTATCCCATCCGTTCCATGGACGCGAGCACGGGCAAGGTGCGCGAGGCGGGCGCCGCGCTCAGCCGCTTCGCCTACATCCCGTTCGTGCACGCCACGCGCGAGGGCCGGGCGCTGGCGCTGTTCGTGGATGGCCCGGTGGTGCTCGGCACCGGCGACGGCATCCCGCCCGAATGGGAGCGCGCGCGCATCCTGCGCTACGGCGACGACGGCTCGCTCACCGACCTCGGCCGAGGCGCCGACGCGCTCGAGGCGCTGTCGGAGGACTACGTGCGGGGCGAACGCTGGAGCGAGGCGCGGGCGGTGATCGACCGCCTGCTCGCGATGGGGCGAGACGGCGCCGAACTGCGCTGGCGGCTGGGCCGCATCGCCGCGGCCGCCGGCGACGAGGCGCTGGCCATGGAGCAGGCGCGCGTCATCCTCGCCCGCTGGCCCGAGTCGCCGCGCGCGAAGGCGCTTCGCGACAACGCGGCGCGCACCGCCCTGACGCTGCCGGGCGCCGCGCCGCGCTGAGCCCGAGGCGGCCCGCGAGGCCGCCGCCCGATTCCGCACGGCGCCGTCGTGCAGAACGCACGGCGCCGGGGGCTTGCGCCCGGTCCTGCACGGCCCCGGCGCCCATCCGCCGCGCTCGCCGTCACTTGCCGCTTGCGTGCGGGATGAGCCGCTCGTCACGCTCATGTCCGGCAACCCCTTGCCGCCCCGTTCGGCCACGACGTCATCGCGCACTGCAACGAGGGGAAGTGTCATGCGATGTTCACGACGGGCCCGGGCACGCCACGGCGTGCTCTGGGGGATCCTGCTGGCGGCCGCACCGGCGCCGGCCGCAGCCGCACCCTGCACCGCCCTGTTCGGCGCCGCCCAGGCGCACGCGGTCGGCGGTGCGCCGCAGGCCATCGCGCTCGGGGACCTCGACGGCGACGGCCGCCTGGACGCCGTGGTCGCCAACGGCAGCGCCAACACGTTCTCGGTGCTGCGTGGCGTGAGCGGCGGCGGGTTCGCCGCCGCGGTCAGCGTGTCCTCGGGCACCAACCCGCGCTCGGTGGCGCTCGCCGACCTCGACGAGGATGGCGTGCTCGACCTGCTGCTCGGCAGCAGTGGCGGGGTGCAGCGCTGGCGCGGCCGCGGCGACGGCACGTTCACGCTGACCGCCACCCTCGATGCCGGCACGTCGTCGCGCGCCATCGTCGCCGCCGACCTGAACGCCGATGGCATCCTCGATGTGGCGAGCGCCAACAGCGCGGCCAACGAAGTGCAGGTGCTGCTCGGACTCGGCAGCGGCGGCGTGCCGAGTGGTGCATTCGCACCCGCCGTGCGCCTCGCGGTCGGCGCCGCCCCGGGCCGGCTGATCGCGTGCGATCTCGACGGCGACGGCGCGCTCGACCTGGTCACCGCCGACAACTCGGGCGGCACGGTGTCGGTGCTGCGAGGCCTGCTCGCCGGCGGACGTCCGGCCGGCGCCTTCGCGGCCTCGGTGCGGACCACCGTCGGCGGCAGTCCGGCGGGTCTGGCGATGGGCGACGTGGACCGCGACGGACGCCCCGACCTGCTCGTGACGCACGGCGGCGGCAGCACGCTCACGGTGCTGCGCGGGCTCGCCGGCGGCGGCTTCGCCCCCTCCACCTACACAACGCCGTTCGCGGCGCGCGAACTGGCGCTGGCCGACGCCGATGGGGACGGCATCGCCGACGCGGTCATGGCCTGCGCCGGCACGAACCAGCTCGCGGTGATGAGCGGCCTGGCCACGGGCGGGTTCGCCGCCGCACGGCTGTGGAGCACGGGCAGCTCGCCCACGGTCCTCGCCGTCGCCGACCTCGACGGCGACCAGCGGCCCGACGTCGTGGTGGGCAACACGGGCGGCACGACGCTGTCGCGGTTCATGGGCGCCTGCACCCCGCATCCCGACGCCGCGATCGCGCTGCTCTCCCCCGCGGGCGGCGAGCCGTGGTGGCCCGGGCTGCCGCAGCGCGTGCGGTGGCAGCGGGGCGCGGCGGTCACCGCGGTGGACGTGGAGCTCTCGAGCGACGACGGCGCCACGTGGCAGGTGCTGGCGACGGCGCTTCCGGGAAGCGAGGCGACCGTGTTCGCGCCGCCTCCGGTCACCGCCTTGGCCCGAGTGCGCGTGCGCGACCGGCAGGTGCGCACCCGGTCGGCCGCGAGCGCCGCGCCGTTCGACGTGTGCGGCCTGCTGGCCGGTCCCATCGAGTCGGCGGGCGGGCTGCCCGGCGCGCGGCAAGTGGTGACGGCCGACCTCGATGCCGACGGCATCCCCGACGCTGTGATCGCCGGTGACGATGCGCTGGCCCTGGCCCGCGGGCTCGGCGACGGCACGTTCTCACCGCTCGCCACCGTGGCGGCGGCGGCGCCCCGCGCGCTGGCCGCCGCGGACCTCGACCGCGACGGCCTTCCCGAACTGCTGACGCTGGAGGACGGGCAACTGGTGGTGCGGCGCGGTGGCGCGCCGGCCGTGGCCGCCTCGGTGCGGCCGCTCGGCGCCGCGGGACAGGGCCTCGCCATCGCCGATCTCGACGGCGACGGCGACCTCGATGTGGCGGTGGTGACCGGCGGCGCCTCGGGCGCCCTGCTGCTGTTCGAAGGCGACGGCGGCGGCGGACTGGCGGCCGCGGCCGCGCATGCGCTCGGCTCGCCGGCCGCCCGGGTCCTCGCCGCCGACCTCGACGGGGACGGCGCGCTCGAACTGACGCTCACCACCGCCTCGACACTCGAGGTGTGGCGGCGCGTCGGGGGCGCGTGGACGCGCGCCAGCGAGCGCCTGCTCGCCTCGCCCGTCGGCGACCTCGCGTGGGGCGACTTCGACCGCGACGGCCGGCTCGACCTGGCGGCCTGCCTGCTCGCGACCGGCGACGTGTGGCGGTTCCGCGGCACTGGCGAGGCGCTGTCGTTCGAGTCGCCGAGCGCGTTCCGCTCGGGCGGCGCCCCCGCGCACCTGGCCGCCACCGACTGGGACGGCGACGGCCTCGCCGACCTGGCGCTCGGCTCCAGCGAGGCGGCCGGACTCTCGCTGCTGCTGGGCGATGCGAGTCCCGGGGCCGGCGCCGGCGCGTTCGCACCGGTCGCACGCTTCGGTGAGGCCGGCACGAGCGGTGCGGCCATTGCGGTCGCCGACCTCGACGGCGACGGTGCGCCCGACGCGCTGCTCGCACAGGCCAACGGCCGGCTCGTGCTGCGGCCGTCGCAGTGCGCGCCCAAGACGGCGGACACGCTGGCGTGGCTCGCGCCTCCCGTGCCGCTCGGGTCGGCGGAGCCCGGCGATGACCTGGTGCTGCGCTGGTCGCGCGGACCCGCCGTGGCGACGGTGGCGCTCGAACTGTCACGCGACGACGGCGTTAGTTGGGAGCCGCTGTCGCCGGCGAGCGCGGCATCGCAGTGGCGCTGGCGCGTCACCGGGCCGCCGGCGCCGCACGCGCGGCTGCGCGTGCGCGATGCCGCGGTCGCGAGCCGCACGGCCGTGACCGCGGCCTTCGCCATCGTGGACGCCACCCTCGATGCGGCGAGCGGGCCCGTGGGCGCGCTGTCGCTGTCGGCGGCCTGGCCGTCGCCGACGCGGGCCGGCACCCAGCTGCGCCTGTCCCTTCCCCGCGCGGCGCCTGTGCGCGCCGAGATCGTGGACGTGCAGGGCCGGGTCGTGCGCGTGCTGCTCGCGCGCACGCTCGAGCCGGGCTCGCACCCGATCGCATGGGACGGCCTCGACGACCACGGCCGCACCCCCTCGCCGGGCGTGATGTTCGCGCGGGTCGAGGCGGGCGGCGAGCGGGCGGTGAGGCGGGTGGTGGTGATGCGCTGAGGGCGGGGCGGGCCGAGCCCGCCGCCGCGCTCAGGGCCCTTCGACCTTGAACGTGATCTCGCAGCGGTCGCTGTCGCCGCCGCCCCGCACGGTGATCGCCTCGCCACGGTTGCCGGTCGCATCGCCGGTCACGCGCCCGGTCCTCAGGTTGTAGGTCACGTCGAGCCCGCGGCGGCCCGATGCAGGATCGATGTCGCACAAGTCGTCCGGCGCGGTGATGCCGGTGTCCTCGTCGTAGAGCGTGATATGGATCTTCACGGACTCGCCGACCACGGCATTGCTCAGGCTCCAGTTGGGCTGCGGCGCGTTCTGGTTCTCGATGGTGCCGAACGAGCGGAACTTGTCGTCGATCTCGATGCGCGCGTAGAAGTCCGCCTCGCCCTGGCCGGGAGCGGGGTCCACGTCATCCACGCTGCGCACGCGGGTGATGGTGACCTTCACCGTGCCGGCGGGCAGCACCGGTGGCGGGCTCTCCTGCACCGTGTTCTCGCCGAGCTGGGCGAGGAAGATCCTGTCGTAGACCCCGGCGCGCACCAGCGCCATCTGCTGGTTGGCGCCGTTCCGATGCCACTGGTTGGAGCCGTCGAGCTTGCGCTGGAAGCCGAGCATCGCGTTGTCCACCTGCATGCCCATCAGCACCGGCAGGCTCGTGGACGGCGGCGGGACGGCGGCCCCCGGGCTCTTGATCGACCCCGGCAGCGTCGGCGTGGAGATTCCCGGACGCGCTTCGATGGGCGTGAACCGTGCCGTCGTGATCGCACGCAGGTCCGAGATCAGTCGGTCCATCTCGCGCTTCTCGAGCAGGATGAGCTTCGTCATCAGCACCGTGTTGTAGGCCGGAGGGAATGACTCCAGCTTCCACTCCCCGTTCGGCTCGAACTGGATGTGCTGAGCGTCGAACGTGGCGCGCGTCAGCGATGCCGCGCTGGTGCAGGTGGCGTCGCGCGGAGCGGAGGGGCCGAGCACGGGGTCGAAACGCAGTTCCGGCCGCTTGAGGTAGTCGGTGATCTCATCGAGCGTGTACCCGGTCACGGTCTTCACGAGCGCGTTCGCCAGGTCGTCCACGATCTGCTGCACGTGCTCCTCGAACGGTCCGAGCAGCCGCTCGGTGATCGCCTGGATCTGCGCGCGTGTCAGTCCCACGAAGTCCGGCGCTCCCGACATGCTGAGCAGGTGCTGATTCACGTAGTCGTCGCAGGCCTGGCGGATCTGCTCCTTCATCTGCGCCTGGGTCATGGACTCGTCGAGGTTGTAGACGAGCAGGCCGGCGATCCGCTCGCTCAGCATGGGCCACGCGCGCAGCCCGGTGTCGATGTCCTCGATCCACGCCCGGATGTACGCCGCCTGGAGCGGGGCGCCCAGCGTGTTGCCGGCGTGGCTGCCGGTCAGCTCGGCGAGTTCCTGCTCGAGACGGTTGCGCAGCCGCGAGTAGACGCGCGGCACCGACAGGTAGGAGCCCTTGCTCTCATCGGACGCGACGAGCAGCCGGTTCTCGACGTGCGAGCCGAGCGGCGCGCGGATCATGTGCTCCAGGATGAAGTCGCGCACGGTGTTGTCCCCCGAGCTCGCCCGGATCGAGAACTCCGGGGACGGGACGGCCGGCGTCTTCTTGCCGATGTAGCCCTCGAGCGTGAGGTGCCGGAGGGCGTTGCATCCCGGGGCGAAGTCCCCGCCCGAGTAGTGGTTCATGTAGGTGTGCGCGTACATGTCACCGGCCGCGTGGAACAGGTATCCCGCCACGAACACCTTGACCTTGGGATGTGCGTTCCTCGACTTGTCCCACAGATGGTCGAGCCACGAGTCCGATCCGTCGTCGTGCGCCAGATCGGGGTGGATGATGGTCTGCCCGGTCACGAGGTCGGGATACGCGTCCGGCCCCAGCACACCCGCGATGAAGATCCTCCGGTTCGTCCGAATCGCCTCCACGAGCGCAGAGTCCACTCGGTAGTCGCCGACCTTGCCGAGCAGCGCGCCGGTCGCGCGGTCCACGCGATGGATCGCGATCCGGCCGTTCTGGATGTCGCGCAGCGCCCGGTCGGCCAGGTACACATGCGTCTTGGGCTTCCACGCGAAGGCGGCGCCAGCGCCCGTCGCCAGCAGGATCATCGTGAGCGCGCCCGCGAGAGGCGCATTCGAACGCAGCGGGTTCATGATCGGGACCTCCGGAGTCTAGGGAACCGTCACGCTCGCCGTGGAGGCCGAGGAGACATTGCCGAACGCATCGATGGCGCGAACCTCGTACACATAGGACCTTGCGGGCATCGCCGTGACGTCGAGATACGTGGCCACTCCCTGCAGACGCCCGGCGAGGATCTGGGGCGGTGCGCCCGCGGCCGACCGGCGCTGCACGGTGTAGCTGACCGCGTCGGCGGCTGCCGTCCAGGCGAGCCGCACGCCGCCCGCCTCGGCCGTGGCCCCCAGCCCGGCCGGCGCCGCGCTCGACAGCTTGAGCGCGACCGCGGTCAACGCCCGCGAGGGCGCCGACTTGAGCCCCGCACCCGTCTCGGCCACGACCTCGTAGCGGTACGTGCGGTTCGGCACCAGCCCCGAGTCGAGGTACACGAGTTCGGCGCCCGCGGCCGCGGCAACGGCTCCGACCGGCGCGCCATCGCGAAACACGCGGTAGGTGGTGACGCTCTCGTCGGCCGGATTGGGATCGATGCGCACGCGGATGGCGCGGTCGGCGACGCGATCGGGCGCGGCGGCGAGCAGGTTCGGCACGCCCGGACGCACGGTGGACGGCACCGCCGCGCTCACCACCGCCGAGGGCGGCCCCTCCACGCCCCAGCGCGTCACCGCCAGCACGCGATACGAATACGTACGCGCCATCGAGCGCGGCAGCACATCACGAAACGTGGTCTGGTTCGCCCGCGTGACGCCGACCTCGACCCAGCCGAGGTCGCCGTACTTGCGCTGGATGCGATAGGTCACGTCCTTGAGGCCGGAGGTCGCGGCCCAGCGGAGCGAGACCACGCCCCCGTCGTCGCGCGACCGGGCGAGGTTCAGGCGCAGGCGGGACAGATCGGGCTTGGCGAACACCGGCACGCGCGGCGTGAGTGCCGCGCGTGGGAGGTCCGGCAGGAGCGTGGGGCGGGACGCGCCCGTGAGCCCGCCGGCCAACGGGGCGCCACCCGCCGGTCTCGCCAGCGCGCCGGACGGGCCGCTCGCGGACTTCCGGGAGCCGAACGCGATCGTCTTCGCGCCTGCGAACGTCCGCTCCGTCGCAGCCGCCGCGCGGAAGCCCTTCGCCGCGGGCGCGAGACGCGGCCGCCCCTGACGGAGCGCGGTGAAGGCGGGCGCACGCGACTGCGCCGTCGTGTCGGCGAGCAGCAGCCCCGGCGTCAGCTGCTCGCTTGCCGTGAATCCCTCGAACGCCGCACCCGTCACCGCCGGCGGACGTGCGGGGCTCGGCACGGCGACCGCAGACGCCGGAGCATCCTCCGACTCGAGGCCCGAGGGCACGTACACGGCCCGCACGATGTACGCGTAGTGACGGTCGGTGGCGACGCCGACATCCGTGAACGAGAGCCGCGGCCGCGCGATGTCGCGGAGCCGGGCCAGTTCGGCACGAGTGGCGAGCAATCCGCCACGCGTGGCGAGGGTGGCCGCGCGAAGTGCCGAGGCGCTCGCGGCCGACCGGGAGAGCGTGCGGATCCGCGCTTGCGCCGAGTCCTGTTCCGGCGTGGCCGGCACCGCCGCGCCCTCGATGGGCTGTGGCGTCACCAGCACCGCTCGCGGGTTCGGCGCCTCGGTGTCGATGCGGAAGATGCGATAGCGTGTGGCGAGGTCGGCCGGGGCGTCCACGGCCGACCACGACACGCGCACCGCCGCCTTGCCGCCGAGCGTGTATGGGCTCGCCGACCACGCGCCCAGGTCGCGCGGGGAGGTGTGGACGCGTCCCAGGCCGAGCGCCGCGCGCCCCGCCCCCTTCGCGATCCTCCCCGCACCGGCATCGCGCGGCTCGTCGTCCAGTTCGGCGAGCGGAGCCTGCGGCGCCTCGGGCCGGCGCCAGTCCACCACGCGGACCTCGTGCTCCGACCACGCGCTCTGGCGGCCGAAGCCGTCCACCAGCGCGACCCGGTATTCGTAGGCGCCCGGCGTCTCGAGCTCGTCCTCGAAGAAGGCCAGCGGCTCCTCGTCACCGTTGATGGCCGCGATCATCACCGGCTTCTCGTGCGCACGGCGCCACACCGTGTCGGCTGCGGCGGCGGCGCCCTTCGCGAGCGGCGACAGGCTTCCGAGCCGCGACCCGAGCGCTGCCCGTGCGGGCGGCGCCTCGCGGCGTTCGATGACGTACGAGGCGTTCAGCAGCGCCACCTCGAGCGCGGCATCGAGCCGCGCCCAGCGGATCGCCACCGTGCCGGAAGGCTCGCCGTCGTCGTCCACGACCTGCTGGGACTCGATGCCCGCGGGCGCCGGTGGCTGCGGGTCCGCGCCCACCACCACGGTGGCCGAGTCGAGCACGACTTCGGCCCCGCCGCGCGCGGGGGCCAGCGCCACCGTGTACCGGATGCGGTCGCCCGGCTTGACGGCCCGGTCGCGCGCGCCGAGTCCCAGGCTCTCGGCCGCGGCCGGGCGCACGAGCGCCGACAGCATGAGCCGTCCGCGCGCGGCCATGATGTCCGCATCTCCCGGCGTGAGGGCGCCCAGCCCCGGCCGGAGCGCCGCGCTCGGTGCGAGCCGCGCGGGAGCCTGCGCCCGCAGCGCCGAGAGCTGGCTGGCCTGCTGCTGGATCGAGGCGCGTCGCGCGGGATCGGGCTCCGGCTCCTGCCGGAGCTGGAGGAGCGCGTCGCTCACGGCCTTCATCTGACGGAAGCGCGTCGCCGCCGAGGGCGGACGGATCGCGCGGAAGTCGAGGGCGCGCGGCGACGCCGTTCGCGTGGCCGCACGGCTCCAGAGCCCCTTGCCCCGCAAGCCGGCGTCCAGCACACGATCGGCCTCGGCATCCGAGACGGCGCGCTGGAGGATCAACTCGCGCCTTCCCCCCACCTCGCGGTAGAGGCGCACGCCGGTGGCGGGGAACCAGCCCGACTCCAGTTGCACGCGCAGCCGCACCTCCGGCCGGTTGCCGACGAACGCCGTCGCTGCCGCGAGCCGGGCCTTCGTGTCCTGTGCCGACACGATCGCGGGTAGAGACAGGATCCCGGCCACCAAGGCGGCCATGACTCCGCGCGCGCTCACTGGAACGTCTCCTCGATGGCGACTTCGCCTTCGAAGCAGCCCACCTTGCCGCGCAACTTGCCGTCGAGCGTGAGCCGCGACAGCGTGCAGCGGGCGCGCACGTCGCCGCGCACGGTGCACTCCACCACGTCGAAATCCGCGGTCCCGCGCACGGCGAGATCTCCCTCGGCCGACAGGTTCGAGGAGCCCACCGACTCGACGCGGAGCTTGCCCTTGAGCGTGCCGCGCACGTCCACGGGCTTGAACGTCGCGCGGGTGTCGAACCGCATCTCGCCCCGCCTCGCGGCGAAGTCGAGCTCCATCCCCACCTTGCCTCGCAGTTCCACGAGGTCGTCCAACGCGCGCGCCGCGCCGATCTGCAGGGCGCGCTGCTTGGGGCTGCACCACCAGCATCCGGCCCGCAGGAACTGCTCGGTGCCGTTGCCCGACGAGCCGAATCGCAGCAGCGCCTCGCCGCTCGCATCGGCGAGCGCGAACTCGCGTGTCGGGAAGTTCATGTCGAAGTCCCCCCCCATCGAGAACGATGGCTGTGCGTCGAGGTCGAGGTTCACGAACGCGCGGGCGATGCGGTCGCGGCGCTTCCACTCGGCATTGCTCGGGAATCCCGACACGCCCTCGAGGTCGAGCAGCGCCATGCGGCCGGTGAGGTCGAACATCATCGGGTTGAACGTGGCCGTCAGCGTGGCGTCGGCCCACCACACGCGGTCGCCCACCGCGTACTCGGCGATCATCAGCCCCGCCTGCCCCAGCACCGTGCCGGCCGAGTGGCGCAGCTCGAGTTCGGGCTGCTTGATGGGCCCGATGCCGCCACCCGAGGTGAGCGGCGCGACGTTCATGCCGAAGCCGCCGAGGAAGCCCTTGATCTGGAACAGCGGGATCTGCGGCTTGGGCGGCGTGGGCGGGATGTCCACGCGGATGGGCTGCGGCAGCATCGCGTCGCCGCCCACGAACCACGATGCCTTCTGCACGTCGAGCGCCATCAGGAACGTGACGTCCAGCCCCACGCCACCCAGCGGCTTCAGCGCGAACTCGGCATCGCCGTAGAGCACCGGCGTGCCGCGGAAACCCTCGAGCTCGTCGCTCAGCTTGAGCGAGGCGCCGATGGTGCCCAACTCGGGAATCGTCGCCGTGAGCCCGAGGCCGCCGATCTCGATGATGGGCTCGAGCGGGCTCGGGCCGGGACGGATCGTGAGGTGTTCCAGATCCACCTCGCCGCCCAGGTCCAGCCCCTCGATCGCATTGTCGAGGCGAGCCGTGCCGGTGAAGGAGATCGAGCCGATCCTCGAGCCGTCGGGACAAGTGAAACCGATCCGGCGCACTTCGAGCTCCATCATCTCGAACAGCCGGATCACCGCAGGATCGTTGAGCGTCAGCACGCCCTCCTCGGGCAGGTAGATCCGCCCGGCGCCGTCCACGCGGAAGTTGGAGACACGTGTCTCCAGGTCCGGCTGGCTCAGGTCGAGGATGCCGCTGAGCACGAGCATCGCCGGGCGGTTCTCCAGATCGAGGCTCCCCTTGATGCCGCGCAGCGAGAAGCCGAGCGGCTCGGACAGGCGCAGCCCCGTCTCGGACGAGAGCGCGATCGCCTCGAGCCCGCGCAGCGAGAACTCGATCGTGGCCCCGAGCTCGCCGAGGTCGCCCACGCCGAGCCGGCCGCCGAGGCGCCCCTCGACGATCTGGTTGCGGAAGAACCCGAGCCGGACCTCGGACAGCGAGACCTCGAAGCCCTCGAAACGGAGGCGTGGCAGGGCCGAGGTGACGTGGACCTGTCCCGTGAGCCCGGCGGCGTCCACCCAGAACCGGCTGAGGTCCAGCGCGAGCGTGTCGGTGCCGCTGCCGAGCGGCAGCCGCAGTTGTCCGCTCTTGAACCAGAGCCCCGTCCAGGACGGCGCGGCCACCTCGGACGGCGCACCCGGCACGCCGATCGCCCCCAAGCCGCTCAGGTCGAGCACCATCTGGCTGCAGCTCAGAAGCGCGCGGAAGCCGCTCACGCCCGGCAGCCCCACGCTGCCGCGGAACGGCCTGCCGATGTCGAGCACGAGGCCCGAGCCCAGGTCGAGGCCCACGTCGGGGATGAGCGCCGGTCCGGTCCCCGCCGCATCGCGGATGCCATCGGGCAGCTTGAGATCGGCGCGAATGCCCTGGAAGTTCGGGACCGATCGCACCATGCCGACCGTGCCGCTGCGGATCCTCAGTTCGAGCCCCTGGATCTGGATCGGGGCGATGACGCGGTCCACCACGAGCGTGGCAGCCTCGAAGCTGACCTCGCCCGTGTGCTCGATGCGGATCGCACGGGCGGTCACCTCGAGCGGCTCGGTCGCCGTCGCCAGACCCGGCACATCCATCCGCATGCGCGCGTTCGCCACGCGCAGCTCCCACGTGGCCGGGGTGGCGTCGCTCCACGACATGGCCAGGTCGAACGGCGCCGCCGACATCGACACGCCGGGAAAGCGCAGTCCGTTGGTGCCTGCGGGGCCCTGGAGCGCGAGCGCCTCGAGCGTCAGGGTGCGGACGCCCCCGGCCGTCTGAGCCGTGAGCCGGTCCGTGGTGCATGTCACCGGCGAGCCGTCGGGGTTGCGGAACGGCAGGCGCACGACGACCGGCCCCGCGAACGTGAGTCCGTCGGGCATGCGCCAAGTCGCCGTGCCGGACGGGATCTCGATGACGCAGCCGGCGATGCTCTGGGTGACGAGTTTCTGGTCGAGCGTGAACACCACCGCCTGCATGCGGCCCTGCGCGTCGAACACCAGGTTACTGAAGGTGACGCCGTCCTTCGTCACGGTGAATCCGCCCGCCGTGACCACCAGACGGCCCGTGCCCGCCGCGGGTTGCGCGGGGTCGGCGGGGGCATCCGCCGCGTACGAGACGTTCTCGATACGGACGACGTCGGGCACCAGATGCAGCGTGGCCGGCCGGCCGGACTGCGCCGCGACGGGAAGCGGATGCCACGCGAGCGCCATCCACCCCGCCAGCGCGAGGCCAGGGCCGAGGCGCGCGCTCACAGCCTCGCCCGCAGGCCGGCGGACAGGATCTGCTCGCGCATCTGGTCGTTGCCCAGCAGGCGCTGGAAGTCGAGGAACGCGCTGAATCCGCCCGGGAGCACCGCGACCGCGCCGACGCCGATCATCCAGAAGTCGCGATCGGGCGCTTCGGTGCGGAGCGCCATGCGGTAGCCGTTCGCATCCTGCACGAACCGCGAGCGGATCTCGCGTTCGTCGCTCGCGTGCTGATGCACATGCTCCGCGCGGATCTGCGGTGAGAGCACCCCCCATGGGCGGCTGAGGCCGGTGGAGGCGAACACGCCCGCCCGCGACACGAGGGACTGGAACTTCTGTTCGTCGTACGCCATCGCGAGCCCGATGCCGTCCGACTCCGCATAGGACTCGAGCGTGGTGCCGCAGTATTCCACCGCCGCGCGCGGCGCGAACGTCACCGAGCGCACCCGCAGGTCGCCGGCCACGGCCCCCCCGGCCTGCAACTGACGGCCCGCCACGTTCGCACGAGCCACGTCGAAGATCTGCCGGGACTCCTGCGTCGACAGCCCCTGGTTCAGCGTGATGACGTAGTTGATCGTCCGTTCGACCTCGTGCTGGAGCCAGTCATGGCCCAGATACGACTCGAACGACAGCACCCGGGCGGGCGACCAGTTCCAGAATCCGAGCGCGCCGATGCGGTCCTTGCGCAGGTCGCCGGCGCCGGCCTCGAAGTCCACACCGCTCGTCTGGTACGAGAGCCCGATGCCCGTGGTCATCGTCGGCGTCGCGAGGTAGTCCACGCCCACGAGCAGGTTCTGCAGCGTCGCGTCATAGGCGCGCTCCGCATCGGAGGCCGGGCGCTCCTGGAAGCCCGACTGCATCGAGGCGAAGAGGTTGAAGCGCCCCTCGCTCAGCTCGAATCGCGGCTCCTCGGCTCGCGCGCCGCCCGCGCGCCCCTGCGCACTGATCGTCTCGAGGTTGTTGCCGGACGCGGCCGCGCTGCGCCGCCCGCCGCTGCCCGGACCTGCGTTCAGGATCTCCTGGCAGCGCTCGTAGAAGGGGGTTCCCGGCACCGCTCCCGGGCACACGTTGATCCAGTTGCGGTCCAGTTCCTCGGCCGGGGCCTGCGCCCCGGCACTCGATGCGGCGAGCACTCCGGCCGCCACGACGATCGTGCTCGCCACCCGCATGTTCATCTCCTGCCTCCCGTGGGAACGAAAAGGAAATCGCCGGCTTCGTGGCCTGCATGGCGGATCGGCGCGCACTCGGGCTCCTGCTCGATGCCCGCCGCGTCGGCCACGTGCGACACGCGCGCGGCCACCTGCCGGTAGAGCCGCTGTGCCTCGAGGATCTCGCGGTTGGCCGCGAGCGCCTCGGTGAGCGCGCGGTTGAACACCGAGTGGCCGCCGCCACCCGCGTCCATCACGGGCGTGAGCCCGCCGGACGTGAGCGCGACGCGAGCCTTCTTGCGCGCCATCACCTCGAGCCAGTGCTGCTGCTCCTCGTCGGTGAGGCCGCGGTCGAGGTGCGGCAGCGACGAGCGTGTGAGCGCCCCGGAGAAGCACGAATCCGAGATGATCAGGATCTGCTTGGCGGGGATCACCTCGAGGTAGGTGCTGATGCGCGCCGTGGGGAGCCAGTTCGCGTCGCTCTCCATCTCGGCGTCCACCGGGAGCCAGTAGCCTTCCATGGATTCGTCGTCGAGCTGTCCGTGCCCGGCGTAGTACACGAGCAGGTTGTCCTCCCGGGTGAGCGTGCGGCGCAGCTGGTTGAGCGCGGACAGCAAGTCGTAGAGCGTGGCGTTGCGCAGCACCTGCACCTCGAACCCGTAGCGCGAGCGCAGCAGTTCCGCGATCGCCTCGGCGTCTCGCTGCGGCGTCTCGAGATCGGGCAGGTGCGCGTAGTCGTCGTTCGCGATGACCAGCGCGTGGTAGCGCCCGAATCGCACCTTGCGGCCGGGCGTCCGGCCGCGGCGCGGCGCCACCGCCGGGCCGCCGACAGCGAGCGCATCGGCGTTCGCCGATGCCGGGGGGGTCACCGGTGAAACCACGCCCGCATCGCCCGCTCCCAGCGGGATGCGCGCTTCCGCGCGGCGGCCGTCGCGGTCCACCGCCACCACGGTCAGCGGGCCCGTCACCGCCGCCAGGTCCACCGTGGCTCGGAACAGCCCGGCGTCGTCGAGTGCGGCAGCGCTCCCGCCGACCAGCACCGAGAACATCCCCGCCGGCGAACTGGCGCGTCCGATGACCTCGAGTGTGCCCGATCGCTCGGCGCGCACCGTGAGCCCGCGCGTGGCCACCGGTTGGGGCTCGATGATCTCGATGCTGGGCCCGGCGCCCCTGCCGTCGCGGCCGGCGCCGCGCGCCGGATCGCCCGCACCCCCAGCGGGTGCGCTCGGACGCGGGCGCGTCGCGGCGGCCTCGATCGTCTCCATCACGATCACGCCGTCGAGGCCGGCCGCCCGCTGGTACCAGCGCACGGCCTCGTCGCGATCCACCGGCACGCCGAGGCCGCGCTCGTAGAGGTAGCCGAGGCTGACCTGTGCGGCCTTGAGTCCCGACGCGGCCGCTCGGGTGTACCACTCACGGGCCTTGGCGTAGTCGGGTTCCGTGCCCAGGCCGCGCTCGTAGATCTGGCCCACGTAGTGCTGGGCCTCGGCGCTGCCCGCGCTCGCCTCGGGCATCCAGATCCCGAGCGCCGTGCGATAGTCGGCGCGATCCACGATGGTCCACTCGCCGCCGCGGATCCTGCAGTCGAGCACGTCGGTGCGCACCACGCGTCCGCGCCCGGCATACGTGGCCGTACGGCCGAGTCCGCGGATCACCGGCGGCAGCGTGCAGTCGCAGAGCGACACGCGGTCGAGCGGCTGGAGCCCGTCGTCGCCCGGCGGCGGTGCCGCGAACACGGGAGACGCCAAGGGAGCGGAGATCGCCGCCACCAGCGCGACCGGAACCAGGCGCCGAAGCGCCAGCGCGAGCGCTCGCGGACTCATGGCTTCGAGAACGAGAGTCTTGGGAGCGTGGTGAAGTAGCACACCGCGCGGGCGACGGGGCCGCGGCCTCCGGCCGGTGTCGCAGCGAACCCCGCGCCCGCGGCGCCGGGGCCCGCGATCGGCTCGGCACGATGCCGCACGACGCGCAGGAAGCCAAGCAGCTCGCCCAGCTCGT
>CAZMQP010000020.1:2729-16940 GCA_964568385.1 uncultured bacterium | reverse complement strand
CGCCGGGCTGCAGTCGATCCGCTCGCTCACGGTGCGGCAGTTCCCGCGCACCGACATCGCCGTGGTCAACGTGAGCACGGTGTACGTGGGAGCCAATGCCGACCTCGTGCGCGGGTTCATCACCTCCCCGCTCGAACGCGCGATCGCCAGCGCCGACGGCATCGACTACATCGAGTCGTCGAGCGCCCAGAGCGTGAGCACGATCACCGTGCACCTGAAGCTCAACTACGACACCAACGATGCGCTCACCCAGATCCAGTCCAAGGTCGCGCAGGTGCGAAACGACCTGCCGCCCGAGGCGCAGGCGCCGGTGATCCAGGTGGCCACGGCGGACGCTGAGTTCGCCGCCATGTACCTCGGCTTCTCGTCCAAGGACCTCGACGAGAGCCAGATCAGCGACTACCTCACGCGCGTGGTCCAGCCTCGGCTGAGCGCCATCAGCGGCGTGCAGCGCGCCGAGCTGCTCGGCGGCCGCACGTTCGCGATGCGCGTCTGGCTCGACGCCGGGCGCATGGCGGCGCACGGCCTGTCGCCGTCGCAGGTGTGGTCGGCGCTGGCGCGCAACAACTACCTGTCGGCACTCGGGCGCACCAAGGGCACCATGACCTCGGTGAACCTGGTGGCCAACACCGACCTCAACTCCGCCGAGGACTTCCGCAACCTGGTCGTGAAGGAGGACGGCGGCCGCGTGGTGCGGCTGGGCGACGTCGCCAACGTGGTGCTCGGCGCCGAGGACTACGACAGCGAGGTGCGGTTCAACGGCGAGGCCGCCACGTTCATGGGCATCTGGGTGCTGCCCACCGCCAACTCGCTCGACGTGATCAAGCGCGTGCGCGCCGCCATGACCGAGATCCAGGCGCAGCTCCCCGAGGGCATGACCGCCGGCATCCCCTACGACTCCACCGTGTACATCGAGGACTCGATCCGCGAGGTGCTCAAGACGCTCGCCGAGACGCTGCTCATCGTGGTGCTGGTGATCTTCCTGTTCCTCGGCTCGGTGCGCGGGCTGCTCATCCCGCTCGTCGCGATCCCGATCTCGCTGATCGGGGCGGTGTTCCTGATGCTGGTGGCGGGCTTCACCCTCAATCTGCTCACGCTGCTCGCCATCGTGCTGTCGGTGGGACTCGTGGTGGACGACGCCATCGTGATGGTGGAGAACATCGAACGGCACGTGCACGAGGGCCAGAAGCCGTTCGACGCCGCCATCCTCGCCGCCCGCGAACTGCTCGGTCCCATCATCGCCATGACCATCACGCTGGCCGCCGTGTACACGCCGCTCGCCATCCAGGGCGGCCTCACCGGGGCGCTGTTCCGGGAGTTCGCCTTCACCCTGGCCGGGGCCGTCATCGTCTCGGGCATCGTGGCGCTGACGCTGTCGCCCATGATGGGCTCTCGCATGCTGCGCCAGGGCGACAACGAGCGGGGCTTCGCCGGGCACATCAACCGGCAGTTCGAGCGCCTGCGCGGCTTCTACATGCGCATCCTCGCCACCACGCTCGAGCACCGGGCCGTGGTGCTGACCCTGTGGGTGATCGTGGTCCTGCTGGCGGTGCCGTTCTACATGTTCAGCCAGAAGGAACTGGCCCCCAACGAGGACCAGAGCGTGGTGTTCGGCATCATCCAGGCGGCGCCCAACGCCACGCTCGACCAGACCACGCTGTTCACCCAGCGCGTGTACGACACCTACGCGTCGTTCCCCGAGTCGCAGAACATCTTCCAGATCACCTCCCCCGGCGGCGGCTTCGCCGGCATGGTGACCAAGCCGTGGAACGAGCGGAAGAAGTCCACGCAGCAGCTGACGCAGGAGGTGTCGGGCGCGTTCTCTCAGATTCCGGGCATCCGCGCCATCTCGGTGACGCCGCCGGCGCTGCCCGGCGGCGGCAGCTTCCCGGTGGATCTGGTCATCGCCTCCACCGCCGAACCCGAGCAGCTGCTCGCGATCGCCAACGAACTCGTGGGCAAAGCGTACGCCAGCGGCATGTTCATGTACGTGGACACCGACCTCAAATACGACCAGCCGCAGGCCGAGATCGTGTTCGACCGCGACAAGGTGCGTTCGCTGGGCGTGGACATGAGCCAGGCCGGACAGGACCTGTCCACACTGCTCGGCGGCAACTTCGTGAACCGGTTCAGCATCCAGGGCCGCAGTTACAAGGTGATCCCGCAGCTGCGGCGCAGCGAACGGCTGACCGCCGAGCAGCTGCAGTCGATCTACGTCACCGGCCCCGAAGGCAAGCTGGTGCCGCTGTCCACGTTCGCCACCATCGAGACCAGCACGCAGCCGCGAGAGCTCAAGCGGTTCCAGCAGCTCAATGCCGTGCGGCTTCAGGGCGTGATCCCGCCCGGCGTGCCGCTCGAACAGGCGCTCGGATTCCTCGAAGGTGAGGCGCGGAAGTCGCTGCCGCGCGGCTTCACCATCGACTTCGCCGGCGAGTCGCGGCAGCTGCGCGCCGAGGGCGGCCGGTTCCTGGGCGTGTTCGCGCTGTCGCTGGTGCTCATCTTCCTCGTGCTGGCGGCCCAGTTCGAGAGCTTCCGCGATCCCATCGTGATCCTGGCCGGCTCCGCCCCGCTCGCCGTCTCGGGCGCGCTCATGTTCACGTTCCTGGGCTTCACCTCGCTCAACATCTACAGCCAGGTCGGGCTCATCACGCTCGTCGGGCTGATCGCCAAGAACGGCATCCTGATCGTGGAGTTCGCCAATCACCTGCAGGAGCGCGGGCGGGACAAGGCGCGCGCCGTGATCGAGGCGGCGGGCACGCGGTTGCGGCCCATCCTCATGACCACGGCCGCCACCGTGTTCGGACACATGCCGCTCATCTTCGCGCACGGGCCCGGCGCCGGCGCCCGCAACAGCATCGGCATCACGCTGGTGACCGGCATGATCATCGGCACCGCGTTCACCCTGCTGGTGGTGCCGGCCGTGTACACGCTGATCGCCAAGGTGCACCGGGCCGAGGAGGTCACCGAGCCCGAGGCGGCGGCCGATCCGCTGGAGGGCGACCCGACGCCCGCGTGAGCCGGACGCGAACCGGCGCGAGCCCGAGCCGGCGCAGCAGGCCGCGCCGGTCGGGCGAAGCGGCGATCAGCGCCTGCTTGGCCGCCCGCGTGAGCCGCTTGATGCGCGCTTCCACGCGAAGCGCCATGCCGCGCTCGCCGATGCGCCGGGTGTAGGCCAGCTCGAGCGGCGCGCGCCCGCGCAGCGAGCGTGCGCCGCGCCCCGCGGAACGGCCGTGTTCGCTCATCCGGCGCGCGAGGTCGGTGGTGACGCCGGTGTAGAGGGCGCCGTCGCGCGTGCGCACGATGTAGAGATGCCACTGGGTCAGGGGGACGGGCATGGCGGGCAAGGTAGCAGGCCGCCGCGCCCCCTGAGGGGCGCCCGAGCGGCCACGCCTGCGGCCGGACCGGGCCCCTTGCCACCCTCCTTCCCGGCGCGGCGGCGGTCGTGGAGCATCGCTTCTTCTGCGGCCTCTCGGTGGCCGAGATCGCGACCGCCCCTGACCTGTCGGAGAAGACGATCCAGCGCGACCGGATGGCGGCGCACGTGGCGGCGCGAGGAAGTTCGGCGAGAGAACTCCCCGAGCGGCGCGAGGCGACTGGTGATAGCCTCTCGGGCGGCCGCGGGTGTGCGCTCGCGGCCGGGCTGGATCCCGTCCCGGGAGGTTCCGATGCTTCGCACCACGGTCGCAGGACTGGCGCTGCTTCTCACCACCGCTCATGCGGCGATCGCCACCGAGGGGCCCCGCACCCTGGTGCTGCCTCTGCGCCCCGTCGGGGTGAATGAGCAGACCGCGCACGTGAGCCGGGATCTGCTGATGGGCAGCCTCGAGGACATGGGGCTCACGCTCATCCGGCCCGACTCGGCCCCGCCGCTGCCCGCCGGTGCGGAGGCGTGCGAGACGCCCGCCTGCGCGGCGGCGCTCGGCGAGCAGCATGGCGCCTCGCAGGTGGTGTACGGCTCGCTCAGTCGGCTGGGCGGCAAGCTCATCGCGCGCGTCAACGTTCTGCGCGCGGGCGAGAGCGTGCCCTTCTACCGAGACCAGCTCACCGCCACGGCCGAGGACGACCTCGACACCGTGATGCGCCGATTCGCCGAGGGCATCGCCGCGGGACGGCCCAACTCCGACCGCGCCTCGGTGGAGTCCGTGACCCAGGCCGAGACGGTCACGCCGCCGCGCCGCGCGACGCGGGCGGGCTTCGGCGTGCGCGCGGGATTCCTGTTCCCCACCGGCAACAGCTTCGGCGGCGCCGACCGGCTGACGAATATCCACGGCGCCTGGCGCACCGAGTTCAAGGACTTCATGATCGAGACCACGCCGATCCTGGGCTTCAGCTGGGGCAAGGGCAATCTCGACTGGACGATGCTCGACGTGAGCGTGGCGCGCCTGTTCGGGACGCAGGACCTCACCACCTACCTGGGCGCGGGCCTCGGCGTGCACTCGGTGCGGGTCGAGCGCCGCGAGACCATCACCACCACCTACCCGGGCCCGCCGCCCTTCGTCTACACCTACGAGATGCTCCGGGAACAGAGCGAGACCGCTCCCACGCTGGACCTGGTCGCGGGCGTCATGGCACTGCGGACGTACGACTTCTCGCTCATCATCGAACTGCGCTATCACTACGTGTTCGCCCGGTTCGACGAGCTGGGAGGCGATGGCGCCCAGGGCGTGAGGCTGACGTTCGGGACGAGCCGCTGAGGCGGCGGCGGCCCGCCGCGGGCCCCCACGGGCGCACGTATCCGAAAGTAGCCCGTCGCGAGCAGGCCCGCGGCTGAACGAAGTTCAGCCATGCGAATCCAGTATGGATATTCCTCGTGACTCCGGGAGCGAATCGGCGGATACTGCAGACGTCGATTGCGCGCCGCTCCCCCGCCCGGGCCGGTACACATCGTGCCCTCGTGGCTTCGCGAGTCGATCGCCGCAGCAACGGACGCCGCGGCGGGACCCTGCTGGCGCGGCGTCACCCGCCGCCCCGGTGAAGAGCACAGGCACTGCGCGTGGCGCACCCGCCACTCCCCCGGCGCGACCATCATGGGACGCCCATGCGTTCCGTGTCCCAAGGGAGACCGCGCATCTCGCGACGGGCCGCAAGACCGTGATTCCCGCGCGATCCAGCACACGCCGCACGTGAGTCCCCTGGCGGCGTTTCCCCCGGTGCTCGTTCCGTCATTCCCAGTCGCTTCTGGTCCGCCCGCACACGCGAGCCCCCCGATCGTGCGCGCGAGTGGGAATCGAACGAGAGGACCCCTCCATGAACCCCCGCTTCCTCCGCACGCCGCTCGCCGCGGCATTGGCCCTGGCATGCACGTTCACCATCGCCACGGCGGCCACCATCAATGTCCCGGGCGATCAGCCGGACATCCAGTCGGCCATCAACGCGGCCGCCCCGGGCGACCTCATCCTGGTCGCACCGGGCACCATCGTGGTGACCACGACCATCACCGTGAACAAGGCCAGCCTGACCATCCAGGGCTCCGGCAGCGGCAGCACCACGCTCCAGGTGGCCAGCGCGGTCGGCAACGCCCTGTACGTGAATCCCTCCGGCATCGGCGCCACCATCCGTGACTTCACCATCGAGAAGACCGACACGCCCGGCGCGCCGCACAACCTGATCTGGATCCAGGCGGACAACGTCACCGTGCGGGACAACGTCATCTTCGGTCCCGATCCCGGTTCGCCATGGAGCGCGAACGGAATCATCAGCCGGGCCATGGTGGTCTCGCCGGGCCTGACGGGACTGCTCATCCAGGGCAATCTCATCCACACGCTGCGCCAGCCGGCCTACATCGACGGCCCCGCCGGCGTGACGCGCGGCAGCATCATCAACAACCAGGTGTACGGCACGCGCGGCTGGGTCATCGACGGCGCCAAGCTGAACTGGAGCGGCAACACGTGGGGACCGCCCGAGAATCAGGGCGCCGAGATCGCGCTGCTCTCGACCTGCACCGTCGCCGACTACCCGGACCTGCTCACGCTGAGCAGCACCAACGGCAACGCCTACATCTCCGACCAGTTCTCGGGCGGCCCGAGCGGACGGGCGACGGCGTACGTCAACGCCTCGTCGCCGCCGGGCGGCTTCGGCAGCGTGTCGGCCCCCTACCAGACCGTGGGCGCCGGCGTCGCCAACACCCTGGCCGGCGGCACCGTGCAGGTGGCCGCGGGCACGTACACCGAGCAGGTGGTGGTGAGCGGCAAGAACCTCACCCTCCAGGGCGCCGGACGGGCGGCCACGTTCATCAAGAGCCCGGCGACGCTGACGAACTTCTTCACCACGTCCTCCAACAACTATCCCGTGATGCTGCTGCGCGACGCCGCCGACATCCGCGTGCGCGACCTGACCGTGGATGGTGACGGCAAGGGCAACGCCAACTACCGCTTCATGGGCGTCGCCTTCTGGAACTCGGGCGGCCGGCTGATCGACTGCGACGTCCTGCGCATCCGCGAGACGCCGTTCAGCGGCAACCAGCACGGCAACGCCGTCTATGCCTTCAACAACACCGGCGGGCCGTACACGATCGAGGTCGGCGGGTGCAACGTGTCCGACTTCATGAAGAACGGCATCACCATGAACGGCGTCGGCCTGACGGCGAACGTGCACGACAACACCGTCACCGGTCATGGCGCGACCAACATCACGGCCCAGAACGGCATCCAGATCTGGGATCCGAACGCCACGATCACCAACAATGCCATCTCGAACATCGGCTACACGGGCGCCAACTATGTCGCCTGCGGGATGCTGCTGTTCGGTCCCGGCACGATGACGATCTCGGGCGGCAGCGTCACCGACTGCCAGTTCGGCGCCTACTTCTACGACGCCCAGGGCAGCATGAGCGGCACCTCGATGTCCACGGCGTTCGTCGCCGGGGGCCCGCTGGCGTCGTTCTTCTACCCCGCCTTCGGCGTCGGCGTGTACAACACCAGCGCCAGTGCCCCGAACGCCGCCGAGGGTTCGGCCGCGGCCGGCCGCCCGGAGGTGTCGCCCTACCTCGAGGAGTCCGTCGCGGCCTCGCGTGCCCAGCGGGCCGCGGCCACCGCGGCCATCAACGTCACGCTCTCCGGAGGCTGCCTCATCGGCACCGACCAGGCCGGCTCCGCGGGCCTCGACGTGTGGTCCGCGGGCGGCCCGCTCAACGTGACGGTGACCCAGCTCGAAGTGAAGGACTGGGACTACGGCATGACCGTGGATGGCGCCGGTGTGGCGATGAACGCCAACCACAACGCCATCACCTCCAACGTCACCGCCGGCTACTCCGGCACCGCGACGCCGTCCCACAACGCCGCGCTCAACTGGTGGGGCAACGCCGGCGGACCCGGCGTGGGCGGCGCCAACCCGGTGCTGGGCGGCACCGTCGTGTTCTCGCCGTGGCTGATCGCCGGCACCGACGCCAACCCCGGCTGCGGGTTCTCGCCCCCGGCCGACAACACCATCACGCCGGGACCGGCGCCCTCGTGCATCTCGGTCCTGAATCCCTGCATCACGATTCCGGTCGCGATCGCGCACACGACGTCGGACCAGATCCGCGGCTACAGCGTGACGCTGCAGCTCTCGAGCAATCTCGAGCTCTGCACGCCGAGTGGCAGCATCACCGAGGGCCCCTACCTGAGCAGCATCGGCGGCACCAGCTTCCAGGTGATCGCCAACGGCGGCGGCTCGTACACGGTGGATGCCGCCATCCTCGGCCTGCCGTGCGGCGCCACGGCGGCGGCCGGCAACCTGTTCAACCTGCAGGTCAAGAAGGCGCCGGGGCCCGACGGCATCGGCACCATCACCATCGGCACCGTGATCGTGCGCGACTGCAACAACGCCCCCATCGCCGCCAATGCGGGCGCGCCGCTGAGCATCACCATCGACACCGGCGCTCCGGCCGCCATCGCGAACCTGGCGGCGGCGCAGAAGAAGACCGGCAACGACGCCGACGGCACCACCAAGATCCAGCTCACGTTCACCGCACCCGGGGACGCGGCCACGGTCGAGGTGTACCGCGCGCCGTACGGCCAGTACCCCGAGTACGACGACGCGGGCGGCTCGCCGCCGGCGGCGCCGGCCTATCCGCCGGGCGGCCCGTGGGCGCTCACGGGCGTGACGGCCTCGGGCCAGTACGACGAGACCACCGTGCGTGACTTCTGGTACTACGTCGTGTTCACGAAGGACGCGTGCGGCAACGTGTCGCCGGTGTCGAACCGCACCAACGGCACGCTCAACTACCACCTGGGCGACGTGACCAACGGCACCCCGGGCAGCGGCGACAACCTGGTCGGCACCATCGACATCACGCTGCTCGGCGCCAACTACGGCATCACGCTCGCGCCGGCCTTCGACCCGCTCAACTACCTCGACGTGGGCCCGACCACGGACTTCTCCGTGAACGCGCGGCCGACGACCGACAACAAGGTCGGGTTCGAGGACCTCATGATGTTCGCCATCAACTACGGTCAGGTGTCGGCGCCGCAGGACGCGCCGGCGCTCACCGCCTCGGGCCTGAACGCGCTGGCGGTGGACGACGTGACGGGCGGCGCCATGGGCGAGCTGTTCACGGTGCCCGTCCGCATGAGCGGTGCGGGCGACGTGATGGGTGCGAGCCTCGTGTTCGGGTACGACGCCAACGTCGCCGAGTTCGTCTCGGCCGAGTCCGGTGACCTGCTGCTGTCGCAGGGCCGCCAGGGCATCGTGCTGTCGCCCTCGGCTGGCATCGTGGACTTCGCGCTGCTCGGCGAAGGCGCCGGGGTGCGTGGCGAAGGCACCCTCGTGAACGTCACGTTCCGCCGCATCGGCGCCGGGGACCCGGCAATCGGCCTGCGGCAGGTGACCGCGCGCAATGCCGCCAACCAGCCGGTCGCGCTGGCGGGCGCGCCGCCCTCGGCGCCGCTCGTGACCCTGCTGGGTACGCCGTATCCGAACCCGTTCCGTGGCCGGGCCAGCCTGCGGCTGGCGCTGTCGCGCGAAGGGGACGCGAGGGTCGCGGTGTACGACCTCGTCGGACGGCGCGTGCGCACGCTCGTGGACGGCCACCAGCCGGCCGGCGAGCACACGCTGGTGTGGGACGGCCGCGACAACGGCGGCCGCCTGGTGCCCGCGGGGCTCTACCTGGTCCGCTTCACCGGGTCCGGCGTGGAGCAGTCGCGCCAGCTGATCCTGATGCCGTAGCACCCGCCGCACGCGGAGGGAGGGGCGCCGGCCGCGCGCCCCTCCCCCGTGGCGCGGCATCCAGGGAGTCCTCATGCGATACCCGATGCACCTTGCGGGCTTCTTGCTCGCGCTCGTGTTCGCGCTGGCCCCAGCCGGGGCCGCACGGGCCGAGGTGCGGCTCGCGGTCAGTCCTGAGAGCCTCGCCGTCTCCCCGGGCGAGACGTTCACGCTCACGCTGCGCGTGCCCGTCCCCGGCTCGGCGTTCAACGGCTATGACGCGATCGTCGAGTTCGACCCCGCGGTGCTGACGTTCCTGCCCGCGAGCCCGCTGTCGCAGCAGGAGGGGCCCGACATGAAGAATGCCTGCGGCAACACGTTCCATGTGTTCCAGGCGGCGGCCGACAGCCTCTCCATCTCGCATGTGCTGCTGTGCGCCAACCTCTCGCTCACGGGCCCGGCTCATCTCTACACCCTTCGGTTCCGTGCCTCGAGCAGCCCCGCCACGACCAGCGTCCGGCTGCGCCGCGTGCAGTTCTACCGCGCCGGCACTTACGTGAACCCCGCGGTCACGTCGAACGCCCAGGTCTCGTGGGGTGTGGTCGTGGGCGTCGGGGATGACTCGCCCCGGGCCGGACTGCGGCTCGAGGCGCGCGCCAATCCCGCACGTGGCGAGCAGTGGCTCCATCTCGAGAGCCCGGTGGCCGGCGCGCAGCGGCTGGCGATCTTCGACACCGCCGGCCGAGCGGTGCGCCACCTCGAGACCGGCCAATGGCCCGCCGGCCCGCGCGCCGTGCGATGGGATGGGCGCGGCGACGATGGCTGCCGCGTGCCCCCCGGCCTCTACCTCATCCGCTTCGACGCGGCGGGCCGCTCGGTCCGCGCCTCGATCGTCCGTCTGCCATGACCCCGACCGGAGATCCCATGGTCCGCCGACTCGCTCTCGCCTCCGTCACCCTGGCGCTCTCGTGCATGCTGCTCGGTGCGGCTTCGACCGCAGGCGCCGCACAGCTGAGCCTGGCCCCGGCCGACACCACCGTGAGCGTGGGCGACACGTTCACGCTGCGCGTCGTGTGCGATGCGGTGCCCGACCTGAAGGGCCTGCAGTCCGCCTATTCGTTCCCGGCCTCGCGGCTCCAGTTGCTCGGCATGCCAGCCGGCGATGTGCTCACCGGCTCGCCCGGGCCGTGGTTCGAGTTCGTGATCCCCGACGTCTCCGCCCCCACCGACACCGCATGGATCGACGCCGCCAAGCTGGGCGTGAGCACGTCGGGCCCGGGGGTGGTGGCCTACATCCAGTTCCAGGCGCTGATCGTGGGCGACGCCCCGCTCCAGTGCGTGCTCGCCGAGATCCGCGACTCGTTCAACGTGTCGCTGGCGCCCACGTGCCTGGCCGGGATCGTGAGGGTGATCGGGCCGACGCCGGCCGAGAGGCGCAGCTGGGGACGGCTCAAGGTGAGGTACCGCTAGGCCGCCGCGCGCATCGCCCGGCTAGCGGACACCCAGGATCCAGCCCTCGCAGTCCGCGAGCGCGCGCTCCTCGGCGGTCAGCGCGGGCGTGAGGCACGCGGCGAGCTCGCCGGCGGCATCCGCCCGCCGCATCCAGGCCGCGACCGAATAGGCGTCGTGCTGGTCGGGCGTGCGAGCCTGCCTCGGGAAGGACCCGCTCACGAGCGCCGGATAGACCTCGGCGAGCACCGAGCGGCCGGGTGGCGGCAGCCAGCCGTCGAAGGGCCAGACGTGCAGGCGCCCGGCGAGTCGCCGCCGCAGGTGGCGGATCCACGGCAGCCCCGCGTGGGTGGACTTGGCCACCGATCCCGGCACGTCGAAGTGGAACACCGACTTGGCCGAACCCGCCCGCACCTCGGTGAGGCGGCGCCACGTGCTGCGCCCGGCACGCGCGGCGCCCCGGCCGGCGAGGCCGTCGCGCACGAAGTCCACCGGCGTGTCGGCCTCGTCGGTGGGCCAGTGGCGGTGGAAGTCGTCGAGGAAACCGCTCCAGTCGGGCGCCAGTGCGTGCGCCTCGAAGTAGGCGCGCGGGAACGACAGGCCATGGTCCACGCCGACCAGCGTGGGTCCCGAGGCGCCCAGGTGGCCGGTGAGCCACTCGGCGAGGCCCCGCCGGCTCCAGTACCGGCGCCGTCCGGGCGGAGGCGGCACCTCGCGGGGCGCGTGCCCGATGCTCGCCTGGTAGAGGCGCAGGCCCGGCAGGCTGGCGTCGGCCGTCGAGGCGCCCGAGTAGTCGAGGGCGAGGTAGTGGTCGAAGTGGGGCATGTGCGTCCCGATGGTCACGCAACCGGGGGATGAGGGGCCGTGCCGGCGGCCTCAGCCCCGCGTCGGGCCGAGGTCGAGGGTGACGGCGCCGAATCGCGCGCGGAGGTGGTCGAGCGTCGCGTGCAGCAGCAGCAGCGTCCCGGCCATCTCGAGCCCTTCCTCGACCACGACGATCAGACCGTAGCCCAATCCCGCCGTGCCATGTCGCGAGGCCCACATGCCGCCCAGCAACTCCACACCGATCGTGCCCGCGACGTACACGGCGGCAGCGCGCAGCAGCCCGCCACGGGTTCGCGGATCGAGCTTCAGCAGCCAGCGCGAGAACGCGACCCCCACGATCACCACCAGCGGGATCGCGACGGTCACCCACGTGAAGTGGAACGCTCCCCCCGGACCGGCGCCGAGCAGCCCGCGCAGCGGATCGATGAACTGCTCGTGCACGGCGAGATTCTCGTCCACCGCCATCAGCAGGAGTCCGAACGAGAGCACCGACCAGCCATGGGCCCCGGCCGAGCGCATCGTGAGATGCGCCGCCGCCGTCGTCGCGAGCGCCAGCGAGGCGAGGCCCAGCAGCAGGGTCGCGAAGAACGCGGGCAGGACCTGCTCGCGGTCGAGGTCGAGCATCGGCACCAGCCCGAAGACCGTGTCGTGTCCGAGCCGGGTCCGCGTGACGAGCGACAGCACGCCGAGCGCGAGCAGCAGCGAGGCGGTCCATGCCAGCGGGCGCAGCACGGCGACGGGCGGGCAGATGATCCGCACCGGATGACGGTCGTCCATGACGATTCCTCGCGGGAGATGGGATGGGTGCTCCGGGAGTATCGGCAGTCGGCAGGCGGGACGCCAGCGCCCCGCGGCCGCGGCCGGTTCCGCCATGGCGCACCGGCCGCCGGGCGTTGTAACCTGCTGGCCATCCGAGCGGCTCCGTCGAGTCGGAGCCGCCGCGCATCGCGACCATGGGCGCGCATCCGTCGCCGCGAACGCAACGGCAGTGAACCACGAGCGCCGCTGACGGGATCCGAGTGACGATGGTCCACGACGAGGACGACAAGGCCGGCACCCCTGCGCCGAAGGGTCCCTCCCCGGCCTCACAGCCGACCGGGCGCTCATCCGAGGCCGGCGCGCTGAACCTCGGCGCGATCGGGGACGCGTACCGGCAGCTGTTCGAGGCGAGCCCCCTGCCGATGTGGGCCTACGACCTCGAGACGCTCCGGTTCGTGGCGGTCAATCGTGCGGCCGTCGAGCACTACGGCTACTCCGCAGAGGAGTTCGCCGCGATGACGATCGCCGACATCCGGCCCACCGAGGAGGTCGGACGTCTGCTCGAGAACGTCGCGAGCGTGACCGAGGGCCTGGATCGCGCGGGGGTCTGGCAGCACGTCCGCAAGGACGGCACGACCATCGACGTCGAGATCCTCTCGCACACCATCGAACTCGGCGGGCGCCGCTGCGAGCTCGTGCTGGCCGTGGATGTCACCGAGAAGCGCCGCGCCGCAGCGAGCCTGCGGCAGAGCGAGGAGCGCTACCGCAGGATCGTCGAGACGGCGGAAGAGGGCATCTGGACGCTCGATGCCGACTCCCGGACCTCGTTCGTCAACGCGAAGATGGGCGACCTGCTGGACTACTCGGTCGACGAGATGATGGGACGCCATCTGCACGACTTCATGGATGAGGAGGGGCGCCGGATCGCCAGCGCCAATATCGAGCGGCGCAAGCAGGGCGTCCGCGAGCAGCACGAGTTCCGGTTCCTCCGGAAGGACGGCTCTCCCCTGTGGGCCACGGTCTCGACGAACCCCATCCACGACGAGGACGGCCGCTACGTCGGCGCGCTGGCGATGGTCACCGACGCGACGCGGCGGCGCGAGGCGGAGCAGAGGCTGCGGCAGCTGAATCGCACCTACTCGATGATGAGCGAGGTCAACCAGCTCATCGTGCGCGAACGGAAC
Organism: uncultured bacterium; assembly: GCA_964568385.1. GTDB lineage: Bacteria > Eisenbacteria > RBG-16-71-46 > RBG-16-71-46 > RBG-16-71-46 > CADEFY01. The sequence goes on along the minus strand of CAZMQP010000020.1, from coordinate 3,600 downwards.
GTCGATCGGCTGCTCCAGCAGGCGTGCGCCACCGCGGTCGAGACGGGCGGATTCGGGCTCGCGGCGGTCGCCCTCACCGAACCCGGCGGCGCGATGCGGCTGCGGGCGCATGCCGGCGCCACGCCGGAGACCGTCGCCCAGCTGCAGCGTGCGTTCGAGGCGAACGACCCCGCCTGCACCTATTCGATGGAGGCCTTCGCCCGCGGCAGCCACGCCATCTGCGCCGATATCGCGCATGAGCCCGACTTCGCGCCGTGGCGGGCCGCGGCGATGGCGCTCGGACTCGGCAGCATGGGCTCCTTCGCGCTCACGCACGCCGGCAGCACGTTCGGGGTGCTCAACCTGTACGCGCGGGATGCGGGCGCCTTCGACGCCGACGAAGTTCGCTTGCTGGTGGGGCTCTCGCAGGACCTCGCGTTCGCGCTCGAGGCCGCACGGGTGGACCGTGAGCACCGGCTCGCAGTCGAGGCCCTGCGTGAGAGTGAGATGCGGTTCCAGCAGATGACCGAGGTCATCGACGAGGTCTTCTGGTCCACCGATCCCGACATGCGCACCGTCCACTTCGTCAGCGCCGCCTATGAGCGCGTGTGGGGCCTCTCCCGGGAGAGCCTGCTGAGTGACGCGGGATCGTGGGGCCGGGCCATCCACCCCGAGGACCAGGACCGCGTGAAGGAAGCGCTGGCGGCGCGACTGCTGCAGGGCGCGTTCGATGAGGAGTACCGCATCGTGCGGCCCGACGGCAGCGTCCGCTGGGTGCGCGACCAGGGCTTCGTGGTGCGCGACGCGCGGGGCGCCGTGGAGCGCGTGGTCGGCGTGGCGCGCGACATCACCGAGCGCCGCACGCTCGAGCAGCAGCTCCGCCAGTCCCAGA
>CAZMQP010000020.1:0-2719 GCA_964568385.1 uncultured bacterium | reverse complement strand
CCCGCCCCGGTTCGCGACTCCCTCGCCAGCGTGACGGCGTCGGCCGAGCGCGCCGCAGGCCTGACGCGGCAACTGCTCACATTCAGCCGCAAGCAGGTGATGCAGCTGCGCGACGTGGACCTGAACGAGGCGATCCGGAATCTGGCGATCATGCTGCGGCGCATCCTCGGCGAGCACCTTCGGCTCACCCTCGACCTCGAGTCCTCGCCGCTCGTTCTGCGCGCCGATCCCGGCATGGTGGACCAGGTGCTCATGAACCTGGCGATCAACGCACGCGATGCCATGCCCGAGGGTGGCGAACTGGTGATCCGCACGCGCAGCTGGAACCCGGACGGGGAGAGGAGCCCTTCGATGAGCGGCGCGCGCGGCACGCATGCCTCGCTCACGGTCATCGACCACGGCGTCGGCATGACCCCCGAGTTGCAGGAGCGCATCTTCGAGCCCTTCTTCACCACCAAGGAGCCGGGACAGGGCACAGGACTCGGTCTGGCGACCGTGTTCGCGATCGTGCAACAGCACGGAGGCTCGCTCCGAGTCGAGAGTGCACCGGAGCAGGGCACCACGGTCGAGGTGCTGCTCCCCTTGGGCGCCGTCGCTCCCGGGCCGGCGGGCACCGCCGCCGAGGCCGCGACACTCCCCGCGAGTGCGGGCCGCCTCGTGTTGCTCGTCGAGGACGAGGAGCCCGTCCGCACGGTCACCCAGCGCGTCCTCGTCAGTGGCGGCTTCCGTGTCCTGGCGGCGGCGAACGCGGCGGAGGCGCTGGAACTGTGGCGGGCGCACGCCGACGAGATCGCCATCCTCGTCACGGACCGCATCATGCCCGGGGGGAAGACGGGCCAGGACATCGCGGAGGAGATGCGTCACGCTCGCCCGGGACTTCCCATCGTCTTCGTCAGCGGCTACAGCCCGGAACTGGCGGACCGACCCCTGGCGCTGGGCCCGAGCGAGCGGTTCGTGCCCAAGCCGTTCACGCCCTCGGAACTGCTCCAGGCGATCCGGCGACTGCTCGCCGCCTCGGCGACGGCCCCCCCCAGCGCGGAACCCTCCCCCCCGGGCCACTGACGCAGGCGATCGGCCTCAAGCCGCGAGCGGACCGCGCGAGGCCACGGCAGGCCTGGGAACTAGATGGCGGCTGCCGGGGATCGCCCTCGTCACCCCGCCCCCGCCGCCCTCCCCGCCACCGTCCCGCTGCTCCATGCCCACTGGAAGTCGAATGCTAGACCCGGGTGTGGAGCATCGGGCGCGAAGTGGCGGAAGGGCGCGTCATTGTTGGGAATCGGCGTGCTTGAGTCGGCGCGTTCGCACCTATAGATTCGAGCCTCGGCAAGTAGAACAAGCACACTTCAGACACAGCCGGGCGCGGCCGCGCCGATGCGTTCAGGGTTCGCCCTGGGCGGCAGTTCAGCGAGGCCGCGGCCAGTCGGAGCCAGCCGGGCACCAAGAGCCTCCATCGCGAGACTGAGCCGCCGTACGAGCCGCCCTCCCCCGAGGGACCGCTCGCCCTCCGGCCCCCGAGCCGGCACGCCTGAGTCCCCCGGCGCGCAGGGACGACCATGGGCGGCGGGCCGCGATACCTGCCGTCACCTCATGAGGAGGGCGGCAGTGCCCCCGAAGAACGGCTCGAACGGAAGCAAGGGCGCTCCCGCCTACGGCCCCGGCAACCCGCACCCGCTCTCGGTGCTGCGCACCGAACTCGTCTGGGAAGGCAAGTACGACGAGCACGGAAACCGTCGCGAGGTGGACGCCGCGGGGCTCGCGATGCCGCTCCAACGCATCGAGACCGTGGACGAACCACGCTCGCGCGCTGAGGCCCAGGGCACGCTCTTCGACGCGAAGAAGTCCCACCTCGACGACTTCCGCAACATGCTCATTTGGGGGGACAACAAGCTCGTGCTGGCGTCGTTGCTCAAAGAGTTCCGTGGGAAGGTGGACCTCATCTACATCGACCCGCCGTTTGACGTGGGTGCGGACTTCACGATGGACGTGCCGATTGGGGATGGTAGGAGCAAGGTCCAAAAGGATCAGTCGGCTCTCGAATTGGTCGCCTACCGTGACACGTGGGGAAGAGGGACCGACTCTTACGTGCACATGATGCACGAACGTCTCTCGCTCATGCGCGCGCTGCTCACCGAGCGCGGCAGCATCTACGTCCATTGCGACTGGCGCGTCAGTCATCTGCTTCGTCATCTTCTTGATGACGTTTTCGGGCAGACCAACGCGCTGAACCACATCATTTGGAGCTACCGACGTTGGCCATCGCAGTCACGCGTCTGGCAGTCCATGCACGATGACATACTCTTCTACGCCAAGGACGCCACAAATAAGGCACGGCCGTTCACCGTGGCTTATGAGGATCCGAGCGCTAGCTACTTGAAACGCTTTGGCGGCAAGACTCAGGTTCTTGATGAGGAGACGCGCACGAGAAAGATCACAATTGACGAGCCGACGAAAGGACTTCCACTTCGCGATGTCTGGGAAATTTCCATCATCGCCGGGTTCGGAAGCGAACGCACAGAATACGCAACTCAGAAGCCCGAGGCGCTACTGGAACGGATCGTTCGAACATCTAGTCAAGAGGGCGACCTCGTCGCCGACTTCTTCTGTGGTTCGGGAACGACCGGAGCCGTCGCCGAGCGGCTCGGCCGCCGCTGGTTGATGGCCGACCTCGGCAGATTCGCCATCCACACCTCCCGCAAGCGGCTCATCGACCTCCAGCGCG
>CAZMQP010000019.1:1956-17129 GCA_964568385.1 uncultured bacterium | reverse complement strand
CGGCGTTCGCCGCGGGTGCGGATGCCGCGCTCGTCGCGGGCGTGCTGCACGAGGGTCTGCACACGATCGGGGACTTCAAGACGAGGCTGGCCGCCGACGGCCTGCCCGTGCGGAGGGGCGAGTGGACGCGATGACGCTGATGGAGGCGGCGCTCGAGGTGGCGACCCGCGCCGGCGAAGTGGCGCGGCATCACTTCGGCCGCGGGCTCGTGCCCGAGCTGAAGAGCGACGGATCCCCGGTGACGCTGGCCGACCGCGAGGCCGAGCATGCGGCGAGGGCGTGGCTCGCCGAGCGCTTCCCGCACGACGGCGTGTTCGGCGAGGAATTCGGCCGCGAACGCAGCGATGCCGTGCGCCAGTGGCTGGTGGATCCGATCGACGGCACGCGCAGCTTCGTGCGCGGCGTGCCGCTGTGGGGCACGCTCGTCGCCTGCATCGAGGAGGGGCTGGTCGTGGCGAGCGCGGCGGTGTTCCCGTCGGCGGGCCGCGCGGTGTGCGCCGCCCGCGGCGGCGGCGCGCACGCCGACGGAGCGCGCACGCGCGTCTCCAGCATCCCCACGCTCGAGTCCGCGCTGGTGCTGGCCACCGACCTCGGATTCGGCGGCGACGCGCAGCGCACCTCGCGCACGGCGGCGCTCACCGCCGAGGTCGCCGCCACGCGCACGTGGGGCGACGCCTACGGCTATCTGCTGGTGGCGACCGGCGCGGCCGAGGTGATGCTCGACGGACCGTTCCACCCGTGGGACGCGGCGCCGGTGATGCTCATCGTCGAGGAGGCGGGCGGCGTGTTCACCGACTGGCACGGCGCGCTGGCGTGGGATGGCGCCCATGGCGGCATCGCCACCAACGGCGCGCTCGCGCATGCCGTGCGTTCGCGGCTCGTGGGTCAGGGGCAGCCGTCATGACGCTCGACCTGGACCGGCTGGACTTCGGCAAGGGAGGCGGTCTCGTGACGGTGGTGGCGCAGGATGCCGCCACCGGCGCGCTGCTCATGGTGGCGCATGCCGACCGCGAGGCGCTCGAGCTCACGCTCGCCACCGGGTTCATGCACTACCGCTCGCGCACGCGCGGCCTGTGGCGCAAGGGCGACACGAGCGGCCACACCCAGCGCGTCGTGTCGCTGTCCGCCGACTGCGACGGCGATGCGGTGCTGGCGCGCGTCGAGAGCGCGGGCCCCGCCTGCCACACCGGCGAGGCCACCTGCTTCGGCGCCCCGCCGGAGCGCGCGGTGGACGCGCTCGACCGCGTCCTCGCCGAGCGCGCCGCCTCCGGCGACGCCGGAACGAGCTACACGGCGAAGCTGCTCGCCGACCGCAATCACCGGCTCAAGAAGCTCGGCGAGGAGGCGGCCGAGCTGGCGGTGGCGTGCGCGGACGGCGACCGTGTGCGGGCCACCGCGGAGGCGGCCGACCTCGTCTACCACACGCTCGTGGCGCTGCGCGCGCTCGGGGTCAGCTGGCGGGAGCTGGAGGCGGAACTGGCGGCGCGTTCGCGCTGAGCGCCGCCCACGGCCCGCGGCTGCCGGGGGCGGGCCACCTCGGGCGCAGCCACGACGCCAGCAGCACCACCGTCACGACCGACAGCACCAGGCCCAGCCACAGTCCGCTGGCCATCGAGGCGATCTCCGATTCGGCGGGCGGGCCGCCGCCCGCGCCGCCTCCCGAGAGCGTCAGCATCACGAGCGGCACCGAGTTGTTGATGGCGTGCGCCAGCGTCGTGGCCCACAGCGAGCGGCTGCGCAGGTGCAGGACGCACAGCAGCACGCCGAACACCGTGATCGCCACCGGGTTCATGTGCAGCAGGCCGAACAACGCCGAGCTGAGCACGATGCCGCGCGTCATGCCGAGCCGCCGCGCGAAGCGGTGCAGCAGCACGCCTCGGAACAGCACCTCCTCGGCGAGCGGCGCCAGCGCCACGACGACCGCGGCCTGCAGCCACAGTGGACTCACGCCGAAGTCGAAGCTCTCGCCGCTGCGCGCCAGGAAGCGCTCGAGCAGGGGCGGGTGGAACCGCGCCAGCGCCCCGAACAGCACCAGCAGCACTGCGCCATTGGCGAGCAGGTGCAGCCAGGCGCTGCCGACCCCCTCGAACACGGCGGCCCCGTCCGGCGCGCGGCCGAGCAGGCCGCCCAGCGGCAGCCGCGCCCGGCGGGCGCAGGCGGCGAACCAGAGGAGGATGCCGAGGTAGAACCAGCCGGCATGCAGCAGGAAGCCGTGGCGCGCCACCGACAGCACGTCGCGCCCGCCCGCGGCGACGGCCAGCGGCAGCACGAGCGCCGCCGCGAGCGCCAGGCACACCGGCAGCCAGCGCAGCGGGAAGTGCTGGTCGGGAGCGGGCGGCGCCGGTTCGGGCGAGGCGGGCGGGTACGGCTCGTCGGGGGGGAGCGTCACGGCCGCGGAGCCTAGTGGAGTCGGGCCGACTCGGCACGTGCGGCGGTCCGGCGGCCATGCTCCGGCCGGTGCGCGCGGTCACACGATGCGTTAGCTTCGCCTGCGATGCGCCCGCCCGCCCCGAAGTGGCTCGCCGTCCTGCTCGCGCTCGGTCTGCTCTCGAACGCCGCCGCTGCGCGCGCCGGGGTCCGCGACTCGCTCGGCACGATGGCGCCGCCCGCCGACGCGTTCCCGGTCGTGCTCGCGCGCTTCACGACGTCGCTGCTCGGCAGCAGCGAGGCGCGGCTGGCCAACATCCGCCTCGCGGTCGCGGCGCTGGACGGGCGCGTGCTCGAGCCGGGCGAGGTGCTGTCGTTCAACGAGGCCGTGGGCCCGCGCACGCTCGAGCGCGGCTACCAGATGGCGCCGGCGATCCTGCACGAGGAGCGCCAGGTCCAGATCGGCGGCGGCATCTGCCAGCCGGCCTCGGCGCTGTTCGTGGCCGGGCTGCTGTCGGGGCTGTCGGTGGTCGAACGCTGGCGTCACTCGAGCCCGGTGGACTACATCGCGCTCGGCCACGACGCGACCATCGCGTGGGGCGCCAAGGACCTGCGGCTGCGGAACGACCTCGACCAGCGCCTGCGCGTCGGGTTCGTGTGGTCGGGGGCGGCGCTCTCGGCGGTTCTCCGCGGTGAGCATGCGACGCGCGAGCACTACGAGCTGCGCGCCGAGGAGCGCGAGTCGCCGGCCGAGGCCGGTCTCGCCGACGCCCGCCCGGGACGCGAGATCGAGCTCTACCGCATCCTGATCGAGCGCGGCGAGGAGACGGCGCGCGAACTCGTGCTGCGCGACGTGTATCCGCCGACGCGCGGGCGGAGGCGCGAGTGAGGCGCGCGGCGGCGCTGGCCGCCGGGCTCGCCGCGGTCCTCGCGTCGGCCGCCGCCGCCGCGCCCGCCGGACCCGAACTCGAGCCCTATCGCGCGCTCGCCTCCTCGGCGGCGGGCGTGCGGCTGGTGGCCATGGCGCGCGCCGCGCTCGCGGACCCGCCCGCGCCGGCGGAGGCCGACACGGCGAGCCTCGACTGGCCGGCGCCGCCGCGGCCCCTGTACGTGACGCTGGTGCGGGCCGGCGCCACGCGCGCCTGCCTCGGCACCGATGCGCCCCTCGGCTCGCTGGCGCACACGGTGCGCGCGCTGGCGGCCCGGCTGCGCACCGACGACCGCCGCCGCGCCCCCGTCGGGTCCGAGGAACTCGAGCAGCTCCGTGTCGTCATCGCGTTCGCGGGTGCCTCCGAGCCCATCGCCGATCCCGACCGCGTGGATCCCATGCGCGAGGGGCTGCGCATCGAGACCGACCGCGGCGCCATCGCGTTCCTGCCCGGCGAGGCGCGCACCGTGGCGTGGGCGCTGCGCGAGGCGCGCCGTGCCGCCGTGCTCGCGGGCGCCGCGAGCGACGCGCGCTACAGCCGCTTCGATGTGGTCACGCTGAGTGGACCCGCGCGCCTCGGCGCGCACGACTAGCCCGACGTGGGAAGGGAGTCCACGAACATGCTCCGAGCCGCCGCCCGTCACGCCGCCCCGCTCGCGCTGGCCGCGAGCGTCCTGCTGTCCGCCCCCGCGGCCCTCGCCGAGAGCCGCATCAGCGGGCAGGTGGTGGACGCCGACACGCGCAAGCCGGTCGCCCATGCCGAGATCGAGCTGGCCAACGCGGGCGGTGGCCAGGGCTACTTCCGCACCCGCACCGACGCGCGCGGGGAGTTCGTGCTCGAGCGCGTGCCGGCCGAGCGCTACTACCTGTTCACGGTGGCCGCCGACGGATTCACCGAGTGGGCGCTCGAGGGATGGCAGTTCCCCGAGGCGCAGCGCGACATCCGGCTGGTCGTGCCGCTGGCGCGCGCCGGCGCGCTGGCCGTGAGCGCCACGCGCAGCGACGGACGCACCGCGGTGGCCGGCGCGCGCGTCACGGTGCGCGGAGAGCGCGGCGGCTCGTGGTGGGAGTCGCGGCAGCGCGACCCCGAGCCCCGCTTCACCGACCGCGCCGGCGCGGTCCGCTTCGACGGGCTGCCCGCGGGTCTCTACACCATCGAGGTGCAGGCGGCGGGACTGCGCACGCAGGAACTGCGCCGGGTCGCGGTGCGTCCCGGTCCGCCCACGCCGGTGTCGCTGGCGCTGACGCGGCCCGCGAGCCTCTCGGGGCTGGTGCGGCTGCCCGACTCGAGCGGCGTGGCGGGGGTCACGGTCATCGCGCGCGGACCGGCCGAGGTGACGGCCACCACCGACGCCGACGGCGGCTTCACGCTGGCCGACCTGGCGCCGGGGCGCTACCGCGTCGAGGTCGCGCACGAGGGCTTCGAGCCCGGCACCGCGCGCGACGCGGTCGCGGTGCGCGAAGGGGAGGCGCGCGATCTGGGCACGCTGCGCGTGAACCCGCGCCCGGCGTCGTTCTCGTTCGTGCTCGAGCGCGAGGTGTTCGTGGCCGCCGCCGAGCCGGGCGACCGCGAGGCGCAGCGCCAGCAGTTCGGCGTGCGCGCGTTCCGGGTCGGCGCGCTCGACCTGACGCTCTACCGCATCCCCGAGGCGCGCCTGCTCGATGCGGCGCGCGACTTCCGGGCGCTGGCCGCCTCCGGCGCCGACACGGCGGGCCTCGTCCGCACCGACGCGTTCCGGTTCACGCTGCAGGCCGGCGCCCCGTTCGCATGGCGGGAACAGTTGCTGCCGCTGCCGCGCGAGCAGGCGCCCGGCGCCTACCTGCTCGTCGGCCGCGCCGGCGCGCTCGAGCGGCGGCAGATCTTCTTCGTCAGCGACCTGTCGCTGGTGGTCAAGCGCTCGGCGACGCAGGTGGTGGCGTGGGCGGGCGCCCTGCGCACGGGTGTGCCGGTGCCGGGCGCACGGGTGTACGCGGTGCAGTCGCGCACCGAGCGCAGCGTCGGCAGCGGCCAGTCGTGGGACGCGCCGCTGGCCGCCGCCGACGGCGCCGGCACGGCGACCGACGCCGACGGGCTGGCGCGGCTGCCGTCGTTCGGCCGCGGCGCCAACCTGCGCGTGGTCGCGATCAGCGAGCGGCACGGCGTCGCGGTGGCCGAGGCGCCGCTCGGCGGCGAGGCCGCGCGGCAGGGCCAGTTGTTCCTGTTCACCGAGCGGCCGCTCTACCGGCCGGGCCAGACCGTGCACTGGAAGGCGTTCGCGCGCAGGCAGGCGGGCGAGGGCTACGTGATGCCCGACCGCACGAGCGTGCAGCTGACGCTGTCCGGCCCCGAGGGCGCCTCGCTCGAACTGCCGGCCGCCTCGCTGTCGGAGTCCGGCAGCGCCGACGGTGCGGTGGAGCTGCCCGCCGACGTGCCGCTCGGCGACTGGACGCTGTCGGCCCGCGGCGCGGGCCTGTCGGGCTCGGCGGTGCTCGGCGTGCAGCACTACCGCAAGCCCGAGTACCAGGTGGAGGTGACGCCCGACCGAGCGGCCATCGTGGGCGGCGACGAACTGCGCTTCTCGGTGGCCGCCACGTACTTCTTCGGGGCGCCGGTGGTGGGCGCCACCGTGCGCTGGACGCTGTTCGAGTCCCGTCTGCCGCGCGACCGCGATCCGTTCGAGGACGGCTGGGAGGGGAGCGAGGGCGAGGGCGAGGGGTACGGCCGCATGCTCGAGTCCGGCGAGACGCGCACCGACGTGGACGGCCGTGTCGGGCTCACGTTCACGCCGCCGCGCAGCACCCACGATCGCCGGCTGTCGCTCGAGGTCGAGGTGGTGGACGGCTCGCAGCGGCAGGTGAGCGCGCGCGGCTCGGCCATCGTGGGGCGCGGGCTGTTCACGCTGCAGGTGCAGCCGGTTGCACGCATGACCGCGGCGGGCCGACCGCTCGAGGTGGACGTGCTCACCCGCGACCACGCCGGCCAGCCGGTCGCCGCGGCGGTGACGCTCGACCTCGACCAGGACACCTGGAACCCGCTCGAGCGCCGCTACGTGCGCGCCAGCCGCCCGCTCGCCTCGCTCACGGTGGAGACCGCCGCGGGCACCGGCCGCGCGCGCGCCACCATCGCGCCGAACCTTGCCCGGTCGGGCCACCTGACACTGCGCGCGCGGGCCGACGACGCCCGCGGCAACCGCATCACCGCCGAGAGCGGCGTGTGGGTGTACGACGAACGGGCGTGGTCGTACGCCTACCGCTACCCCTCGCTCGAGGTGCTCGCCGACCGCGCCGAGTACGCTCCCGGGGACACCGCCAGGCTGCTCGTGAACACCGACGTCAAGGACGCGCACCTGCTGGTGAGCGTCGAGGGGCGCGAACTGCACGAGCTGCGCGTGCAGCACCTGTTCGGGCAGTCGGGGCTCGTGCGCGTGCCGCTGCGCGGGGCATACGGCGCCAACGCGTTCGTCTCGGTTCACGTGCGGCGCGGCCGCGAGGTGCACTCGCGCGTGCTCGAGCTGCCGATCCGCGCCGAGCGCCACGACCTCGCGATCACGCTCACGCCCGACCGGGCGGAGTACCGGCCGCAACAGCCGGGCACCATCACGGTGGAGACACGCGATGGGGCCGGCCGCCCGGTGGCGGCCGAAGTGGCGGTGGGTGTGGTGGACGAGGCCATCTACGCGCTGCGCGCCGACGGCACGCCGAAGTCGCACGACGTGTTCTACGGCCGGCAGCCCAACACGGTCACCACGTCCGTGAGCTTCCCGACCCTCTACTTCGCGGGCGCCGACAAGAGCGAGGGCCGCGAGCCGCGCCGCGACTTCCGTGACGTGGCGCTGTGGGCGCCGAAGGTGATCACCGGCGCCGACGGCCGCGGGCGCGTCGAGCTCAAGTGGCCCGACAACCTCACCACCTGGCGCGTCACCGCCCGCGGCGCCACGGCCGCAACGCAGGTGGGCGAGGCGATCGCGCGCACGCGTGTGTCCCGGGACCTCGTGGCGCGGCTCGCCGTGCCGCGCGCCTTCATCGCCGGCGACCAGGCCTCGCTCGTGACCGTGGTGTCCAACCGCACGGCCGAGCCGCTGACCGGCGTGCGCGAGCGCATGAAGGTGGCCGGGCCGGCGCAGCTCGGCGGGGCCGCCGAGCGCACGGCCAGCCTGCCCGCGCGCGGCGAGTCGAGGAGCGCATGGACCGTGCGCACCGACGCCGAGAGCCCGAAGGACGGCAGCGACGCGCGCGTGACCCTCACCTTCGGTGCCACCGCCGCGAACGACGCCGATGCGCTCGAGCTGGTGGTGCCCGTGCACCCGAGGGCGGTGCCGCTGTCGCTGCGCGGCTCGGGCGTGCTCGCCGCCCCCTCGGTGCGCCACACGGTGACGCTGCCCGCGGACCTCGTGCGCTCGGGCAGCTCGCTCGCCCTGACGCTGTCGCCGGGCGCGGGCGGCGCCGTGCGCGCCGCCGCCGACGCCCTGCTGGATTTCGACTACGGCTGCACGGAGCAGACCGCCAACGCGCTGCGGGCGTCGATCGGGCTGCTCGCCGCGGCGCAGAAGGCCGGCACCGTGGTGCCCGGGGCCGACGCGATGCGCGACAAGCTGGCGGGGCGGTTCCAGCGGCTGCTGGCGCTCAAGCGCTGGGATGGCGCGTGGGGCTGGTGGAGCCAGGACGACCCCGATCCGTTCATGACGGCGCTCGCCATCGAGGCGCTCGCCATGTGCGTGCAGGGCGGCGTGCAGCAGGAGGCGGCCCAGAACGCGCTGCAGGAGGCGCAGTACGGACTGCAGCGCGCCATGTCGCAGCTGCGCGAACCCGACGGCCTCGCGTTCGCCGCCATGCACCTGGCGCGCGTCGCCGAACTGCCCGAGGCGAGGCAGCGCCACGCCGACCTGCTGGCGCAGCTCGACGGCGTGGTGGCGAGTCTGGCGGCGCAGAAGGACCAGCTGGGCCCGGCGGCCTCCGCCTGCGCCGCCGTGGCGGCCTCCCGCCTGGGACGCGCGGCCGACGCGAAGGCGTTCCTCGACCAGACGATGGCGCGCGTGACCAAGCGGGGCCTCGACCTGGCACTTCCCGCCGATCCCGGCGCCGAGGAGCGCTGGTTCGGCGAGCACGACGAGGGCTCGGCCTACGCGCTCATGGCGCTCGCGCGCATCGACCCCAGGGATCCGCGCGGCGATGGGCTCGTGCGCGGCCTGCTCGCCACGAGGCGCGGCCGCATGTGGCGGAGCACGCGCGTCACCGGTCCGGTCGCCGTGGCGCTCGCCGAGTGGCTGGGCGCGCATCCCGAGCAGCTCCGGTCGGCGGGGCCGGTGACCGCGCGCTGGAATGGCGCGCCGGCGGCCGCCGGCGACCTGGCGGACGCGTTCGGAGGCGGCGTGCGGGTGACGATCACCGGCGCGCGGCTGCAGCCCGGCGCCAACACGCTGGAACTGACCGCGCAGGGCCCGGGCGCGCTGCTGTGGGCGTACGAGGCCGAGGCGCGGGTGCCCAGTCCCGGTCCCGCGACCGACGTCGCGCGGCTGTCGGTGCAGCGCGAGTACCTGCGCGCCACTCGCGTCGCCGACCGCCGCGGCCGGCCGCGCTGGCTCACGGCGCCGTTCGACGCGCGCCAGCCGCTCGCCGTCGGCGACGCCGTGCTGGTGCGCCTCACGCTCACCGCGCCCAGGGCGCTCTCGCACCTGCTCATCGAGGACCCGCGACCCGCCGGCTTCGAGGTGGATGCGATCCTGCCCGATGGCGCGGAGCGGCCGTGGAGCACGTCGGGCGAGGTGCGCGACGACCGTTCGGTCTTCTTCGTCGGTTCGCTGCCCCAGGGCGCGAGCGTGATCGAGTACCTGCTGCGGCCCGAACTCGAGGGGGCGTTCACGGCGCTGCCCACGCGGGCGAGCGGCATGTACGCTCCCGACCTCGAGGTGCGCGGCCGCGAGGACCGGCTCACCGTCCACCCGCGCCCCGGCCCCCGCTGACAGGAGACTCCGACATGCCCCTGATCGCCCGGCCCCACCCCGACGAGTACGCGTCCTTCTATGCCGGTTACGTCGAGCGAGCCGGCGACGATGCCTTCCTCGCACTCGCCGAGCAGGCCTCCTCGACGCCGCAGCGCCTGCAGGGCATGAGCGAGACCCAGGCGATGCATCGTTACGCACCGGGCAAGTGGAGCGTCAAGGAGGTGCTGTTGCACATGGCCGATGCCGAGCGCGTGTTCGCCTATCGCGCGCTGCGATTCGCGCGCGCCGACGCCACCGCGCTGCCCGGCTTCGACGAGAACGCCTGGGTGCCCGTCTCGGGAGCGGACCACCGCTCGGCGAGCGAACTGCTGTTCGAGTTCGCCGCCGTTCGCGCCGCGACACTGGCCCTGTTCGCCGGGTTCGACGAGGCGGCGCTGCTGCGCCGGGGCACGGCCAACGGCCAGGCGATCAGCGTGCGCGCGCTGGCGCACATCATCGCCGGGCACGAGCGGCACCATCTCACGGTGCTGCGCGAGCGCTACGGCGTCGGCTGACAAGCGGACGCCCTGCCGGATCCTGCCGGGGCGCTTCGGTCCGAGGTGATCCTCCGGCAGGTGCAATCAGCGGGAGCGGACGCTAGGCTGGCGGTGTCCGAGTCCCTCCCGCCTCGCGCGAGCCCCATCGGAGTCCTGCGTGCCTCCCGATCCCACACGAGACGACGCTCCCCAGGCGGCCGGCACGCCGCCGGTCGATGTCGCGACCGCCGCGTGGCGCGGCGCCAGTGTGGCGCTGGCGGCGCTCGGCCGCGTGTTCATCTGTGTGGATGGCGACATGCGCGTGCTGCACGCCTCGAGTCAGCTGGACGGCCTGCTCGGAGCCGGCGCCGCGGCCGAGTGCGAGGGACGGCCGCTCGCCGAACTGCTCGGAGGCGCGTTGTTCGGACCTGAGGGGACGCTGCGGCACGCGCTGCTGGCCGGCGAGCGCCACGAGGGCTGGCGCGGGCACCTGCGCCGAGGCGAGGGCGAGCCGGTGCTCGTCTCGCTGTCGGTGGCGCCGGTGCCGCCCGAGGACGCGGCCCTGTGCGATGCCAGCGTCCGGGCCATCGTGGTCCTGCGGCCGGCGGACCAGGGACACGAGGGGGCGGTCGCAGGGCCCACCGTGGTCAGCGGAGTCGTCAGCCGCTCGCCGAGCATGGTGCGGATCCTCACGCTGGTGGACAACCTCCGCCACAGCGATGCCACAGTGCTCATCACCGGCGAGAGCGGCACCGGCAAGGAGGTGGTCGCCCGCGCCATCCACGAGCACTCGCCGCGGCGTCACGGCCCCTTCGTGCCGGTCAACTGCGCGGCGCTTCCCGAGGGCCTGCTCGAGAGCGAGATGTTCGGCCATGTCCGCGGGGCGTTCACGGGCGCCACGCAGGACCGGGTGGGCCGCTTCGAGCAGGCGGACCGGGGAACGCTGTTCCTGGACGAAGTGGCTGAGATGCCGCCCGCGCTGCAGGCGAAGCTGCTCCGGGTGCTCCAGTCCGGGGAGTACGAGCGAGTCGGTGAGACGCAGCTGCGCTACAGCCGGGCGCGCGTCATCGCCGCCACGAACTCCGACCTGCGGCAGGCGGTCGCCGACCGCCTCTTCCGTGAGGACCTCTTCTACCGGCTGCACGTCGTGCCGATCGAGGTGCCTCCGTTGCGCGAGCGCCGGGAGGACATCGAGCCGCTCGCGAACGTCCTGCTCGCCCGCGTCGGCCGCCGGCATGGACGGGCCCTGCGGTTCTCGCCCGACACCATCCGGCGACTGCTCGATCACGACTGGCCGGGCAACGTGCGTGAGCTGGAGAACGCGATCGAGTACGCGGTCGCCGTCGCCCGTGGCCAGACGCTGATGCCCGAGGACCTGCCGGACCTGGGCGAGCACGCGCCCACCGCACCGGCGACGGCGCGGCGCGCCGGTTCTCGGCCCCCCACGCGCGGGCGGCCGACGGCGAGCCCGGATCGCGAGGTGCTTCGGCGGGCTCTCGATCGCAACCGCTGGCGCCGGGATGCGACCGCGAGGGAACTCGGGGTCAGCCGGGTCACGCTCTGGCGCTGGATGCGCGAAGCGAAGCTGATGGACAGTGCAACATGAAGTCGCATCGTATGGTTTCGTATGTGCGCCTTATGAAACACGATTCATGACCACATGACCGCGCAAGTCGTTGCCATGAAATGACAAGCTGACTGGCACGTTCCGTGCCCTCCTTCGGGGTCGAGAAAGGAGGGCGCCATGAAGCATCTGGTCATTCTGGGCGCGGGAACCGCCGGTACGATGGTGGCGAACCGCCTGCGGAAGCGTCTCCCCTCGGGGTGGGCGCTGACGCTGGTCGATCCCGAGCCCGTGCATCTCTATCAGCCGGGACTGCTGTTCATCCCCTTCGGCGCGCGCGATGAGGCGCGCATGACGAAGCCGCGCCGCGACACGCTGCGCTCGGACGTGCGCTGGGTGGAGCGCGGCGTGTCGGCCATCGAGCCGGAGGCCCGGGCGGTCGTGCTCGAAGGCGGCGAGCGCATCGCGTACGACCTCCTCGTCGTCGCGACCGGATCTCGCGTGCGCCCCGAGGAGACCCCGGGGCTGACCGGGCCCGGCTGGGAGCAGAGCGCTTTCGAGTTCTACACGCTGCCGGGGGCGCAGAAGCTGCGCGCGGCGCTCGACACGTTCACGGGCGGCCGGCTGGCCGTCCACGTGACCGAGATGCCGATCAAGTGCCCCGTGGCGCCGCTCGAGTTCGTGTTCCTCGCGGACGACTTCCTCAGGCGGCGCGGGCTGCGCGACCGCACCGAGCTCGTGTTCGTGACTCCGCTCGACGGGGCGTTCACCAAGCCGGCGGCCAGCCGCATGCTCGGTCACCTGATCGAGGACAAGGGCATTCGGCTCGAGACCGAGTTCAACGTGGCCGAGGTGGACGGCGAGGCGCGTCTGCTGCGCAGCTACGACGAACGCGAGGTCCCGTACGACCTGCTCGTCACCGTCCCGCTGCACGGCGGCGCCGCCATGATCGAGTCGAGCGGGCTCGGCAATGAACTGGGCTTCATGCCCACCGATCCGCACACCCTCCTCGCCAGGGCGGATGAGCACATCTTCGTGCTCGGGGATGCCACCGACCTGCCGAGCAGCAAGGCCGGCAGCGTGGCGCACTTCCAGGCCGAGGGCCTCGAGCACAACCTGCTCCGCGCCATGCGAGGCGACGCGCTCGCGAATGAGTTCGACGGACACGCGAACTGCTTCATCGAGACGGGCCGGGACCGCGCGCTGTTGATCGACTTCAACTACGAGACCGAACCGCTTCCCGGCAAGTACCCGTGGCCCGTGGTGGGCCCGCTGTCGCTGCTCGAGGAGAGCCGCCTCAATCACCTGGGGAAGAAGGCATTCCGCTGGGCCTACTGGAACCTGTTGCTGCCCGGGCGTCCGTTGCCGGTGTCGCGCCGCATGTCCATGGCCGGCAAGCGGCCGGTGCCGCCGCCCGAGGTGGAGGAAGGAGTGGGACATGTCACCGTCTGAGACCGCAGCCCGCACCATCGAACTCAACGCGGACGGCTATCTCAAGGATCCGTCGGACTGGACTCCCGCGGTCGCCGAAGCACTCGCCCGTGAATCCGGGATCGAGGCGCTCACCCCTCGCCATTGGCAGGTCCTCACGTTCTGCCGCGAGGACGCCGCGCGCGAAGGCACCTCGCCCGGACTGCGGCGCATCACGCAGCAGACGGGCGTCCCGACCAAGGAGCTCTACCAGTTGTTCCCCAAGGGGCCCGGCAAGCTCGCGGCCCGGATCGCCGGCCTCCACAAGCCGACCAGTTGTCTCTGAACCCGAGGAGGGATCGACCATGACGACCATTCTGGAACGTCCGGCGGCCGTCGAGGCCCCCCGGCGCACGATGGAGCACCTCGCGGTCATCGTGAGCAAGGGCACGCTGGATGGCGTCTATCCGGCGCTGATCCTCGCCAATGCGGCCCGCATGAGCGGCATCGAGGCCACGCTCTTCTTCACCTTCTGGGGCCTCGACGCCATCACCGACAAGCGCGTGGACGACCTTCACGTGGCCACCGTCGGCAATCCGTCCATGAAGCTCCCCACCCTGGTGGGCGGGCTCCCCGGCATGGAGTCACTGGCGAGCGGCATGATGAAGAAGCAGATGGCCGAACTCGACATCCCGTCCGTGCGCGAGATGCTCGAAACGCTCCACGACAGCGGCGCGAAGATCTACTCGTGCCGGCTGGCGATGGAGATGTTCAAGCGCACCGAGGAGGACCTCGTCCCGCAGGTGGATGGCGTGCTCTCCGCGATGGACTTCTTCGACAAGGCGGGGGACGCGCAGGTGATCTTCACCTGAGGTCCCCGCAC
Organism: uncultured bacterium; assembly: GCA_964568385.1. Taxonomy (GTDB): domain Bacteria; phylum Eisenbacteria; class RBG-16-71-46; order RBG-16-71-46; family RBG-16-71-46; genus CADEFY01. The sequence continues at coordinate 3,541 of CAZMQP010000019.1, read as the reverse complement.
ACGGGCCCGGCGGGCGGCCGCCCTGGGGCGCCGCCCGCTTCCCGGGCCAGGGAGGTGGTCATGAGAACCCGATGGATGCTCACGCTCGTGATGCTGCTCGCCGCTTCGGCCGCGCACGCCACGTCGGGCTACTTCAGCCACGGCTACGGCACGCGGGCCAAGGGCATGGGAGGCGCCGGCTCGGCGCTCGCGCTCGAGCCGATGGCGTCCGCATCCAATCCGGCCGCGCTCGCGTTCCTGCCTTCGGGCACGCAGGTGGCGGTCGCCGTCTTCCACCCGGACCGCGAGTACGAGGTCACCGGCGACCCGAGCGGGGCGCCCGGCACGTTCGGGCTCGCGCCCGGCCTCGTGCGCAGCGGCTCGCGCTGGTTCGTGGTGCCCACCGTCGCGCTGCGGCGCGAACTGCGGGGCGGCTACGCGGGCGGCCTGGCGCTCTTCGGCAATGGCGGCATGAACACCGACTATCGCTCGCCCACGTTCGGCGCCACGCCGACGGGCGTGGATCTCGCGCAGGGATTCGCCACGGCCACGCTCGCACGCGCGTTCGGCCGGCATGCGGTGGGCGTCTCTCCGGTGCTCGGGGTCCAGCGCTTCCGCGCGCAGGGGCTCGGCGCGTTCGCGCCCTTCTCGCAGGACCCGGGCGCGCTCACGGACAACGGCTACGCCGTGGCGCTCGGCGGCGGCGTGCGGCTGGGCTACCTGGGCCGGCCGATCACGGGCGTGGCGGTGGCGGCGTCATACCAGTCCCGCCTCTGGATGTCGCCGCTCGAGGACTACCGCGGCCTGTTCGCCGAGAACGGGGACTTCGACGTGCCCGACCAGTGGACGCTCGGCGTCGGGCTCACGCCGCGGCCCGGGCTCGATCTGGCGATGGATGTCCAGCAGGTGCACTACTCCGATGTGCACAGCATCATGCACCCGATGTTCCCGAACCTCGGCCAGACCGCCCTCGGGGCATGGGAGGGCGCGGGATTCGGCTGGCGTGATGTGACCACGTACAAGTTCGGGCTGAGGGCGACGCCTCCCGGCGACTGGTCGTGGTCAGCCGGCTATGCCTACGGACGCCAGCCCATTCCGAGCGACGAGGTGCTGTTCAACATCCTGGCACCCGGCGTGATCGAGCACCACGCCACGCTCGGCGTCACCCGGCGCCTCGCCGGCGGCCGCGAGATCGATGCCGCGCTCATGCACGGCTTCTCCCACACCGTTCGCGGCGCCAATACGCTCGAAGCGCCCGGGGCCCAGGATATCGAGCTGCGCATGCACCAATGGGAGCTGGAAGTGGGCATCCGCTTCTGAGACGTGCCGCACCTTCGGGAACTGCGGCCCGGGCGCCTTCCTGCGGCCCGGGCCGCTTGCTACTCTCTCCGCCGCACACTGGGCCTTGTCGCGGGCCCGTCACCGATCCGATCCACGACCCGGAGCCCCGCTTGAGCGAACGACCGAAGGCCGACAACCCCGCCCGCGGACACATCATCCCGATCGGCGGCGCCGAGGACAAAGCCGGCGACGAGATCATCCTCAAGCGGTTCGTCGAGGTGGCCGGCGGCCGCAAGGCGAGGATCGCGGTGATTCCCACCGCCAG
>CAZMQP010000019.1:0-1946 GCA_964568385.1 uncultured bacterium | reverse complement strand
GCGAACTGAACGACACCGGCCGCCGCTACGCCCGGCTGTTCGAGGAACTGCGGGCCGACGAGACCGTGGTGCTCAAGTTCGACTCGCGCGGCGAGTGCGAGGACCGCGAGAAGCTCGAACTGCTCGACCGCGCCACGGGCGTGTTCCTCACCGGCGGCAATCAGCTGCGGCTCTCGACCACGCTCGGGGGCACGTCGGTCGCCAAGACCATCCGGCTCATGAACGCGCGCGGCGTCGCGGTGGCGGGCACGTCGGCCGGCGCCGCCTTCATGTCGGAGCACATGATCGCCTACGGCGATGAGGGCGCCACGCCCAAGGGCGGCATGGTGCAGATGGCCCCGGGGCTCGGGCTCACCAACCGCACCGTGGTGGACCAGCACTTCCGCCAGCGCGACCGGCTCGGCCGCCTGCTCACGGCGCTCGCGTTCAACCCGTTCTCGGTGGGCATCGGGCTCGACGAGGACACCGCCGCGTTCATCGCGCCCGACGAGACGCTCGAGGTGGTGGGCAGCGGCGCGATCACCATCGTGGATCCCGCGCGGCTCGAGTACTCCTCCATGGATGCCGCGCGCCGAGGCGAACCGGTGTGCCTGCTCGGGGTGACCCTGCATGTGCTCGTGCATGGCGCCACCTTCAACCTCCACTCCCGCGAGGCCTCCGCCGCCCGGGTCGCCCGCCACGAACGGTGACACCATGAAGATGCTGGAGTCGTCCGTCTATCTCGGCCCGAACATCTACGCCCTGTTCCCGATCATCCGGCTCACGGTGGACCTCGGGGAACTGGAGCAGTGGCCGACGGGACGGCTCGGCAAGCGCTTCGTGGACTCGCTGCTGCACGCGCTGCCGGGGCTGCACGAGCACGGATGCTCGTACGAGACCCCGGGCGGCTTCGTGCGGCGGATGACCGAGGAGGACGGCACCTGGCTCGGCCACGTGCTCGAGCACACCGCCATCGAGATCCAGAACCTGGCGGGTGCGCAGGTCACGTTCGGCAAGACGCGCGGCACGGGTGAGCCGGGCCACTACCACGTGGTCTACCAGTACGAGGCCGAGGAGGTCGGGCTGCAGGCGGGCAAGCTGGCGCTGGACCTGCTCCGCTCGCTGCTGCCGCCCGAACTGCGCGGCAAGGACGTCGCGGACGACTGGGACTGGGCCGCCGAGCGCGATGCGTTCATCCGCTACACGCAGAAGCGGGCGCTCGGACCGAGCACGGCCTCGCTGGTGCGCGCCGCCGAGGCGCGCGACATCCCGTGGCTGCGGCTCAACTCGGCGAGCCTGATCCAGCTCGGCCACGGCAAGTTCCAGCGCCGCGTGCAGGCGACCATCACCAGCGAGACCCGCCACATCGCCGTCGAGATCGCCTCCGACAAGGAGGAGACCAACCGCATCCTCGGCGATCTCGGGCTGCCGGTGCCCAAGCAGGACCTCGTCTACTCCGAGGAGGACGCCGCGCGCGTGGCCACCAAGATGGGCTTCCCGGTGGTGGTCAAGCCCTACAACGCCAACCACGGCCGCGGCGTCAGCATCGACCTCGCGGACTCGGCCAGCGTTCGCGCCGCCTTCCATCAGGCGCGCGAGCACAGCCGGGCGGTGATCGTGGAGAGCATGATCCAGGGCTTCGACCACCGCATGCTGGTCGTGAACGACCAGCTGATCGCGGTCGCCAAGCGCGTGCCCGGTCACGTGGTGGGCGATGGCGAGCACGACGTGACGCAGTTGGTCGAGAGGGTGAACCAGGATCCCCGCCGCGGCATCGGCCACGAGAAGGTGCTGACCCGCCTCGAGCTCGACGCCCAGGCCGACCGCTGCCTCGCGGCCAAGGGCATGACCCGCGACTCGGTGCCGGGCAAGGGCGAGATCGTGTACCTGCGCCTCACGGCCAACCTCTCGACCGGCGGCACGGCCACCGACGTCACCGACCTGGTCCACCCCGACAACGTCGAGAT
>CAZMQP010000018.1:0-17143 GCA_964568385.1 uncultured bacterium | reverse complement strand
GGTGGCGAGGTCCTCCATGTAGCCGTCCAGCAGGCTCGCGCCGCGCCCCTCGAGCACGCCGTGGCGATAGCGCACCGACGTGCGTGCCGCCGCGAGCGAGCCCGCCAGCGTGCGGCGCCCGACGCCCTCGGGCACCGGGCGCAGGTCGGGACGCCGCGGCGTGCCCTCCGGCCGGCGGTCGAGCTGGTTGGGGCTCGGGAACTGCGCCACGGCGATGGCGTTCTGGTCGGGATGTCCCGTCCACGCGCCGTCCATGAAGCACTCGGCCTCGTTGCGCTTGTCGCGCTCGAGCACCTCGAGCGCGCGCGTGTTGAGCTCGGCGTCGGTGCGGCTCGGATAGAGCGCCGTCATGCCGCCGATCGCCAGCGCACCGCGGTGATGGCAGACGTCCACCAGCAGATGCCGCAGGCGCTGGAAGAAGGGCACGTCGTGGGGGATGGTGTTGCGGTCCGGCAGCACCCAGCGCGGATCGGCGAGCGTCCAGTGGATCAGGCTCGCCATGTAGTCCCAGCGCCCCAGGTTGAGCCCGACGATGTGGTCGCGCAGGTGGAAGAGGAACTCCTCCATCTCGTAGGCGAGCGGGTGCGACTCCACCAGCGCCATGCAGCGGATGGTGTCGCTGGGCCAGCCGCGTGCCGCCGCCAGCGCCTGGAAAACATCGCGCCACCACAGCGCCTCCTCGGCGCTCTCGCTCTTGGGGATGTAGAACGCCAGCGGATGCCGGAGCCGGGACGGCTCCACCTGGAACGCGATGAGGGCGAGGTCGAACAGCGAGGCGCTCATGACCGCGCCTCCGGGCAGCACGCCCGCCTGCGACAGGTGCAGTCCGCGCACGCGGCTCCAGATCGCGACGGCGCTGGGCTCGATGCCGACGCGGCGGCCGCGCTTGCGGTCCTCGTAGGTGAGGCCGCCCTCCAGCGCCGACACGATGTTCGAGACGCCCTGCATCAGGTTGGGCCACGCGTTGGCCATCGAGTCCTCGAGGTCGAGCATCACGCCCGGCGCACCCGAGTTGAGCATCTTCACCACCAGTTCGGCGTCGTCGGCCGGACCGGTCATCTGGTTGCGCTGGTCGGCGCACCACGCCGGCACGTGGATGCGCCAGCGCGAGGTGGTCGCCTCGCTGTCGGGAAGATGGTCCGGCAGCATGCCGTCGCGGTGCGCCCGCGCCAGCCGGTCGCGCCGTGCCGCCCGCAGCGACTCCTGCCGCGGCGTGAACTCGGCGTGCAGCGGCGCGAGGAACGCCAGGAAGCCCGCGGGCAGGTCGCGCTCGGCGCGGAAGCCGGCGGGGGCGGTGTTCATCACATCGAGGGCGGCAGGGGACACGGAACCTCCGGGGTATGGCTCGCGGCGGGCCCGTTCGGCCCGATGCCCTACCTTAATCGGCCCGCCCCCCCTGTGCGCTGAACGGTGGCGGCGCCGGCCCATGCAGGGTCTCAAGCGGCGGTCGGAAGGCGTTGCGGCAAGGGGTCTTCACGGACGGTCCGATTCCGCGGCGCGGCGTCCGCGACGGCGGCTGCTATCGTGGCTCGCGCCGCGCATGGCGCGCGGCGCTCTCGATCGGGCAACCCACGTGCATGAGACCTCGCTGGCGCCGTTCGTGCGCATGGCCGCGGACGCGATCCACCGCCACTACCCCTGCGTGTTCCCGCTGTGGCTCGAGGGCGATGGGCCGGTGGCGCTGCCGCGTGAGCGCACGCCCGTCTTCTGCGGCAGCTTCGACTGGCACTCGGCCGTGCACGGGCACTGGGCGCTCGTGCGCGCGCTGCGCCGCTTCCCCGCGGCGCCGTGGGCGGCCGAGGCGCGCGACGCGCTGCGGCGCTCGCTCACCCAGGACGGGCTCTCGGCCGAGGCCGCGCACCTCGAGTCGCGAGCATCCTTCGAGCGCCCGTACGGGCTGGCCTGGCTGCTGCAACTGGCCGCGGAACTCGGCGACTGGGACGACCCCGACGCGAGCGCCTGGTCGCTCGCGCTCGAGCCGCTCGAGCGCCTCGCGGGCGAACGCCTCGTGGCGTGGGCCGAGCGACTGCCGCGTCCGATCCGGTCGGGCGAGCATTCGCAGAGCGCCTTCGCGCTGGCCCTGACGCACGACTGGGCCGTCGCGCGCGGCCGCCCGGAGGTGTCGGCGCGCATCGGCGCGCGCGCGCTGGCGATGCACGGGGGCGATCGCGACGCTCCAGTCCGCTTCGAGCCCTCGGGGCACGATTTCCTGTCGCCCATCCTCGGCGCCGCCGACCTGCTGCGGCGCGTCCTGCCGGGGCCTGCGTTCGCCGATTGGTTCGGCCTCTACCTGCCGCACCCGGACCGTGCGGACGTGCGGCGGTGGCTCGAGCCGCTGGCGCCGCCCGATGGGCGCGACGGCAAGCTGGCGCACCTCGATGGCCTGAGCCTGACACGGGCATGGATGCTGGAGGGCATCGTCTCGGCGCTGCCGGCGGGCCATGCGGCGAGGCCGGCGCTGACCGCGGCGGCCGCGGATCTGCGCGACACCGGGCTCGACCGGGCGCGCGCGTGCCGCGACTGGATGGGCACGCACTGGTTGGGGAGTTTCGCCGTGTACCTGCTCACGCACGAGGCGGCGAGCCGCGATCCCATGCCCTGAGTCCGGCGCACCCGCGGCTCGCGCTGGCCGCGGCGAAGGGCGCTGTCATACCCTGCGGTCATGAGCGATCGCATCGTCTATCGGACCGGAGTGGGGCGGATGTGCCCCGATTGCGGCTGGCCGGCCGCCGATTGCCACTGTTCGAGCGCGCTCCGTCCCGGGGCCGCCGTCCCGGCCCGCGTGACGGCGACGCTGCGCATGGAGCGGGCCGGACGAGGGGGCAAGGTGGTGACCGTGGTCGGCGGGCTGCCCGCGAACGCGGCCTTCCTCGAGGAACTGGCCGCCGCGCTCAAGAAGGCGTGCGGCACGGGCGGCACCGTGCGGCCGGGCGCCATCGAGCTCTCGGGGGACGTGCGCGAGCGCGTGCGCCCGCTGATGGCCGCCCGCGGCATCACGGTCCGCGGTTGAAGCGGCGCGACATGGACGACCTCTCGCGCCAGCTGGCGGCCGCACCCGACCGCGCGGCGCTCGAGGCGCTGGTCGAGGCCCACGCGAAGGGACGTGCGGGAGCCGGCGAGGTGGTGGTCTACCTGATGCAGCCCGACGGCCACTTCGCCGCCAGCCGGCGGCCGCTGCCGCCGGGGCTCGAGCGGCTGCCGCGCGAGCTGCCCACCGGGGCGATCTGGTCGCCGGACGAGGACCAGGCGGGCGGCGCCCTGGCGCACGCGCCGCTGCTCGAACTGCTGGCCGCACTCGAACCGGAGCAGCTCGTGCCCATCCCCGATCGCCAGCAGCGCCTGGTGGGACTCATCGTGCTCGGCCGGCGGGCCGAGGCGGCGCCGGATCCCGAGGGCGATGCGCGCGCGCTGCGGGCGGTCGCCGAGCAGGCGGGGGTGACGCTCGAGGTGCTGCAGCGCGCCGAGGCGCTGGCCGAGCGGATGGAGGCGGACCGGCGCGCCGACCGCGAAATGGGCATCGCACGCGATGTGCAGCGCCGGCTGCTGCCGCAGCACCGCCCCTCGCTCACCACCCTCGAACTCGCGGCGTGCTGCGAGCAGGCCCGCTCCGTGGGCGGCGACTACTACGACTACCTCGACGTCGGCGAGGACCAGACCGTGCTCGTGCTCGCCGACGTCTCGGGCAAGGGCATGCCGGCGGCATTGCGGATGGCCAACCTCCAGGCGCACCTGCGCAGCCAGCTCGCCAGCGCGCCGCGCGACCCGCTGCGAGCGCTGCGGCAGGTCAACCGCATGTTGTGCGAGGCGAGCGAGCCCGGTCACTTCGCCACGCTCTTCCTGGGCGTGTACTCGGACGCCACGCGCCGGCTGCGCTACATCAACTGCGGCCACAATCCCCCGCTGTGCCTGCGCGGCGACGGCCGCGTCGAGCGTCTGCACGCCACGGCGACCGTGCTCGGCTCGTTCGAGGACTGGTCGTGCACGCTGGGCCGCACCGAGCTGGCGGCGGGCGACCTGCTGGTGGTGTACAGCGACGGCGTCACCGAGGCGGGGCGCGGCGACGAGCTGTTCGGCGAGGCGCGCCTCATCGAGGTGCTTCGCAGCCTCGCCGGCGAGCCGCTCGACGCGATGCTCGCCGGGCTCCTCGGCCGCGTCGAGGCGTTCAGCGACGGCTCCTCGGTGGACGACCTGACGCTGCTGCTGGCGCGCGGGCGCTGACCGGATCGGCGGGCGCGGACCGCGCCCCGTCCTCATGCTAGGCTTGCCGCGTCTGCTCCCCGGGTGCCCAGCCGCCGGGGAGCCCCTTCTCCGGGAGGCCCCATGGTTCCGCGCGCATCCGCGCGCCAGGTGCGAGCGAAGCCCCGCCCGGCCGGCACGCCGGTCGTGGCGTCCAAGCTGACGCCGCCCAACCCGCCCGCGCGGGCACTCTCGCGCCGGGCGCTGGTGCGCGCCCTGCTCGGCCATCTCGACCGGCCGATCGCCGTCGTCGTCGCCGAGGCCGGCTACGGCAAGACGACGCTGCTCGCCGAGGCGGCGCGGGCGGCGGGCCGGCCGGTGGTCTGGTACTCGCTCGCCAGCTCGGATGCCGACGTCATGGTGTTCACGCGCCACCTGATCCAGGCGTTCCGCCGCGAGGTGCCGCGCTTCGGCCGCGACCTCGAGCGCACGCTCGACGAGATCCGGCCGGGCGGCGCGGTCGCCGACGTGCTGGGCGGCGTGCTCTCCAATGAGTGGGGCGCGTTGCGGGGGCCCGAGCACCTGCTGGTGCTCGACGACTTCCACGAGGTGTCCCAGGCGGCCCCGCTGCTGGCCATGCTCGATGTGGCGCTGCGCATCCCGCCGCCCGGGCTGCGCATCTGGATCGCCTCGCGCGAGGCGCCGCCGCTCTCGCTCGAGCGCCTGCGCGCCCAGGGCAAGGTGTTCGACATCGACTCGGGGCAGCTCGCGTTCTCGCGCGACGAGGTCGAGCGGTTGTTCGCCGAGGTGTTCTCGCGCCCGCTCTCGGCCGAGGACGCCGAGCGCATGCTCGAGGTGACGCGCGGCTGGCCCACGGCGATCCAGATGGTGGACCACGCCATCGAGCGCAGCCCCGGCGTGCCGCTGGCCGACGTGCTCGCCGGCGTCGCTGACGCGCCGCGCGAGATGCGCTCCTACCTGTCCGAGGAGGTGCTGGCGCGGCTCGCCCCCGAGACCATGCGGCTGCTCGAGCGCACGGTCGTCTTCGACCGCTTCGACCCCGAGCTGGCCAGCGGCCTCAGCGGCATCCGCCGCGTCGAGGAGCATCTGACCGAACTGACGCGCCGCGGCCTGCTGCGCAGCTTCGGCGAGGCGCGTGCCGCGAGCTTCGGCTGGCACGAACTGGTCCGGCACGCCGTGCGCGCGCGCGTGCTCGCGCGCGACGGGGACGCCGCCTGGAGCGTGCTCGAGGGCGAGGCGTCGCGGCTGTTGCAGGCACGGGGCGAACTCGAGCCGGCGCTGGCGCACGCCGTCCGCACCGGCGACCCCGCCCTCATCGCGCCGCTCGTGCGCGAGCTGGCGCCGGCGCTGCTGCGGCAGAGCCGGCCGGCGGCGCTGCTCGACGCACTCGGCGCGCTGCCCGACGCCCTCGTCGCCGACGATGCCGTGCTGCGGGTGCACCGGGGCGACGCCTTCCAGGCCCTCGGTCGCTGGGACGATGCGGCGCAGGACTACCAGGCGGCGATCGAGCTCGCCCATCAGCGGGCCGACCGGCTGACGCTGTGCCGCGCGCTGACCGGATTCGGCCGCGTGCTCAACCGGCGGGGCGCGCACGAGCAGGCCCTGGGCACCGCCGAACGCGGACTCGCGGCCGCCACCGACTTGCCCGTGGACATCCGCGCGCGACTGATGCAGACCAAGGCGGGCGCGCACTTCTATCTCGGCCAGACGGCGGCGGCCATCGCGCTGCTCGGCGAGGTGCGGGCGCTGCTCGAGGGCACGCCGCACCATGAGCTGGCCGCCGCGACCGTGCACAACATGGCGCTGGCGCGCGTGGCGCAGGGACGTTTCGCCGAGGCGGCGCAGGACCTGCGGGCCGCGCTGGCGGCGGTCAAGGGCGTCGGCTCGCCGCGCGCCGGCCTCTACCTGGCCAATCTCGCCACCGTGCTCGTCGAGCTGGGCGAACTCGCCGAGGCGCGCGCCACGGCCGAGGCCGCGCTGGAGTCGGCGCGGCGGTTCTCCAATCCGCTGCAGGAGACCATGGCCCACCAGGCGCTGGCGGCGGTGCTCGCCGAGTCCGGCGACCTCGACGGCTCGATGGCGGCGCTGCGGCGCGCCGAGGAGGGCAACGCCGAGATGCGCATGGAACTGATCGCCGCCGACCTGCTCGAGCTGCGCGGCCGCATCTTCAGCGCGCGCGGGCAGTACCGGCGCGCGGTCGGTTTCTTCGCGCGGGCGGTCGAGGTGATGGCCAAGCGCCCCGATGCGCCGCGGCTGACGGCCTTCCGGGCGCAGCTGGCGTGGTGCGAGCTGCGCTCGGGGCGGGCCCAGGCGGCGCGCGAGCTGCTGCAGGCGGCGCTCCCGGCCGCGGACGCGGGCGACAACGAGGACCACCGCATGCGCGTGCACTACTGGCTGGCCGAGGCGCTGGTCGCCACCGACAGCGCCGAGGCGGCGCGTCCGCATCTGATCGCCAGCCTGGCGCTCGTGCGCGCGCGCGGCTACGAGCACTTCCTCGGCCGCCAGGCGCGCGAGAACCCGGCGCCGCTGCTGGCCGCGCTCGGCCGCGGCATCGAGCTCGAGGTGTGCGCCTCGGGCCTGGCCGATGCGGGCGCGGCGGTCGAGCGTCCGCTGCTCGAACAGCTCGGCCAGGCGCCGCCCAAGGTGGCCGAGGCCGTGGTCTCGGTGCTCGCCGAGGTCGGCGGCCGCGCCTCGCTCGAGGCGCTCGGCCGCATCCCCGCGCGCCGCAAGTCGCTCGCGGCCTCGCTGCGCAGCGCGCGCGCGCGCATCGAGGAACGCCTCCAGCGCGGCCGCAGCCTCGAGGAGACCTCTCCGGAGGCACACGGACCCGTGCGCCTGAACCTGTTCGGCATCCCCGGGCTCGAAGTCGGCGGGCGCCGCGTGCCGGCGAGCGCCTGGCGCACGCGGCGGTCGTTCCACGTGCTCTGCTTCCTGGCACTGCATCCGCGCGGCGCCACGCGCGACGAACTGCTCGAGGCGTTCTGGCCGGGGCGCCGCATGGCCTCGGGCAAGCGCAACTTCCACCCGACGCTGTCCTACCTGCGCACGGTGCTGCCGCGCGGTCCGGTGACGCCGCTGGTGCGCGACGGCGAGACCTACCGACTCGATCCCGAGTACGGGCTCGCCTGCGACCTGTGGGAGTACGAGGCGCTCGAGGACGAGGCGCGCCGCGTGCGCGGGCCCGAGCGTCGCGAGCACCTGGCGCGCGCGCTGGCGCTGGCGGACCGCCCGCTGCTCGAGGGGCTCTACGAGGACTGGGCCGATCACGCGCAGGCCCGCATGCGCGACCGCGTCGAGAAGGCGTGGCGCGAGCTGGGCGCGCTCGAGTCGGCCGCGGGTGACCACGAGGCGGCGCTGCGCGCGTTCCGCCGCGCCAGCGAGCTGGACGCCTACCGCGAGACGACGCGGGTCGCCATCGTCCAGGCGCTGGTGCGCACGGGCAACCGGGCGGCGGCCGTCGTCGAGGCCGAGCGCCTGCGCGCGCAGGTCCGCTCCGAACTCGGGGTGGACGTGCTGCCCGAGACGCATCAAGCTCTCCAGGAGGCGCTGGCGGCTCCCGCCTCGGGAGCGGTCGCCGCACGCGGGGTGCAGCTGGCGCATTGAGGCTGGCGCCCGGCCCGGTCGCGTTCCGCCAATGATTGTCGAAGGCTCTGCGGCGCAACGGATTGCGGCGATGACTCAAGTCCCTGCCAACAGCCGGGGAGGACTACTCCTGCACATGAAGTCCCCGACCGATCCCCGATCCGCTCGCGACGCCCCGGCCCGCCGGGCGCCGCGGAGGCGGTGGCTGCTGCTCGCGGCCGCGGCCGTGTTCGCCGTGCCCGTCGCCCGGGCGGCGACCGGACCGGTCGTGTGGGATGAGGACGGCGACGGGCTCGACGACCGCATCGGCGTCGTGCAGGTGCTCGGCTTCCGGTACTCGTTCGAGAACGCCGACACGCTGGCGCGGCAGCGCTTCGAGGTCACGCGCTCGGGCGGGGACCTCGTGTTCGGGCTCTACGTGCGCTACGCGCAGGCGCCCACCGATTCCGATCTCGCCCAACTCGCGCTGCTCGGCATCCCGGTGCGCCACCGGCTCACCGCGCTGCCGGCGCTGCGGGTCAGCGCCACGGCCGCTCAGGCGGAACTGGCGCGCGCGCTCCCCGGGGTCCAGCGCATCGAGGTGGTGCCCTACCAGTACGCCTCGACGCGCGACGGCGCCGCCGCGCTCGGCATCCGAGAGCCCAGCGGCACCCTCGCGCCCGACCTCGCGACGCTGGCGCCCGCGGCCGACGGCCGGGGCATCGTCGTCGCGCTGCTCGACTCGGGCGTCAACGACGAGCCCTTCGCCGGCTTCCCCGGCCACGAGGCGCTGGCCGGACGCTGCCTGGGCGGCGCCCAGTTCACGGCCGGCGACTCGCTGCTCGACACGCCGCGCTCCGGCTCGATGAACCCGGCCGATCCCGGGACGGGCGGCGCCGCGGGCCACGGCACGCACATGGCGAGCATCATCCTGGGGAGCGGCGGCAGCAGCGGCTTCGCTCGCGGCGTCGCGCCCGCGGCCCGCTTCGTGGACGTGCGCGTGCTCGGCATCGCCGGCGCCGGGTCGTCGCTGCCCGAGGCGCTCGACTGGTGCATCGCCAACCGCACGCGCGACTGGGGGAGCGCCGACACGTCCTACCGCGGCATCGACGTGATCAACCTGTCGCTGTCCTCCACCGACCGCAGTGACGGCCGCGACCTCGCCTCCGAACTGTGCTCGGCCGCGGCGGCCGCCGGCATCGTCGTGGTGGCCTCGATGGGCAATGACGGCCTCTCGGGACACGTGCCCTCGCCGGCGGCCTCCGACGGCGCCATCGCCGTCGGCGCGATCGACGTACAGCGCACGGCGCGTCCGCATGACGATCTCGCTGTGGCGTGGGACAACACGGGCCCGCGGGCCTCCGACGGCGACGCCGACACGCTCGACGAATTGCGCCCGCACGTGCTGGCGCCGGGCGTCGGCATCCTGGCGGCCGACGGCGACCTGGCCACCAACGGCACTCGCTACACGCGCCGCACCGGCACCAGCCCGGCCGCCGCGTTCGTGAGCGGCACGGCCGCCTGCCTGCTGTCGGCGCAGCCCTCGCTCACGCCCGCGGAGATCGCCGACCTGCTGCGCGCGACCGCGCGCCGCAATGGGCCGGGCGTGCCGGCGGGCGCGGCGGTCGGGGACCCGCGCTGGTCGCCCTCGCGCGGCTTCGGCGTGCTCGATGTGCCCGCGGCGTGGGCCGAACTGACCGACCCATCCCACACCCAGGTGCGCCGTCTCGCCCTCTCGGGCGAGGGCAGCGAGGTGACGGCGGAACTGACCACGGTGCGCGAGTACGGTTCGCCGTGGTTCGTGTTCGAGCGCGCGGACGATGTCGCCGGAGCGCCCGGCGCATTCGCGGGCGTGGATTCGCTCGCGGGTGCGGGCGATGCGAGCCTGCTCGACGGCGACGACGCGGCGCGCTACGTGCGCACGTGGCCGGTCGCGACGCACGATCGCGGACAGCCCCACTGGTATCGCGTGCGCTGGCAGGAGCAGGGTGAGTCGCGCACCTCGACCCCGGTGCGGCTCGTCGCTCCGACCGGGACCAGCGTGGCCACCGTCCGCGTCACGATCGTGCACGACGCGCTGGACTCCGACGTGCACGGCACGCTGCTGGCGGGGGCCGGTGCGGTCGAGATCCCGCTGCCGGGCAGCGGCGCGGCCGTCGCCTCGGACTGGGTGGACGGCGTCTCGGCCACCGGGACCATCGCCTGGACCTTCGACCTCCCGGTCGCGGTCACGGCCGGACAGGACTGGGTGCCGCCCTCGGCCTCCTCGCCGTGGACGCTGCGCGTCTCGGAGGGCGGTTTCGTCAATCGCAGCGGTCGCATCGCGGCGTTCGACCTCATCTGGCACAGCGGCTCTGGCGACGTCACCTACGCGTGCACGCAGGTGCCGCACCCGACGATCGAAGGCGGCACCGTGCGCGTGAGCATCCCGGACGGCACCACGGATGCCCCGCCGCCCTCGCGGGCCGGTGCGGGCGTCCATCCGAATCCGCTGCGAGCCGGTCAGGCGGTGACGTTCTCGCTGCCCGCGGGAGGCGCCGAGATGCTGACGGTGTTCGATGCCGCCGGCCGCCGCGTCGTCCGCATCGAGATCCCGGCTTCGGCCTCGGTCCGCCGGGCGTCGTGGCGCCCGAGCGACGGGCCCGGGCAGCGGCCCGGCATCTACCTGGCCCGCACCGCCTCGGGGGCCTCGGCCCGACTCGTGATCCTCGGCGACTGAGCCAAGCAGCCCCGCCGCCACGCCGGTGACGCGCGGGGCCGCCGCTCAACTTCTGCTCAACACCGCTGCGTCACGTTCCCCTCGGTCGGTGAGGGCTAGCCACCCAGCCGACTGCGCGCCTCCGCGGGGGCCCTGCCTGGCCCCCGCGACGAGGGCGCGCCACCGAATCCATCACCGGCCCCGACGCGGGGAAGCGGAGAGGATGCGGATCATCCTGATGCCCTGACCCGCTCGCCGGGGCATCAAGGGAGGGAGCCGGCGGACAGGACCCAGCATCACGGGCCGCCGTTGCTCCAGCCCAGGGGGGGGCGCCGGAGACGGCGCCCCTTCCCATTTCCCCCTCGCTCGCGGATGCCCGCGCCGCGCGGATGCTCTAGCATCGGGAGGACCGTCGTCGCTGCCCACCCCGAGACGAGGAGGCTTCATGGACCGGATCCGCGTGGCGACCCTGCAGTACTTCATCCGCCCGGTGGCGAGCTTCGAGGCGTTCCAGGACCAGGTCGCGGGGCTGGTGGACACGGCGGCGGACTACAAGTGCAAGCTGGTCGTGTTCCCCGAGTACTTCACGCTGCAACTGCTCACGCTGGGCGACATCCGGCGTCCCATCCCCGAGCAGGTGGTGGGCCTGGCCGACGAGGTCGGGCGGTTCGCGGAGATGATGGGCCGCTTCGCCAAGCGCCACGGCATCTACATCTGCGCCGGCACCATCCCGGTCAAGCAGAACGGCGCCGACTCGGTGCGCAACGAGTCGTTCCTGTTCGGGCCCAAGGGCAACTACGAGTCGCAGCCCAAGATCCACATGACCCGCTTCGAGGCCGAGGAGTGGTTCGTGAAGCCGGGCGACCACCTGCGCCTGTTCGAGACCTCGTTCGGCAAGGTGGCGACCACCATCTGCTACGACGTCGAGTTCCCCGAGCTCGCGCGTGTGGCCGCGCGGGCGGGCGCCGACATCCTGCTCGTGCCCAGCTGCACCGACGACCGCCAGGGGTTCCTCCGCGTGCGCTACTGCGCGCATGCGCGTGCGATCGAGAACCAGCTCTACGCCATCCACGCCTCCACGGTCGGCTCGCTGCCGATGGTGCCGGCCGTTTCGCTCAACTACGGGCAGGCCTCCATCCTCACGCCCAGCGACTTCCCGTTCTCGCGCGACGGCATCCTCGCCGAGGGGATCCCGAACCAGGAGATGATGGTGATCGGCGAGCTGAACCTGGCGACGCTGCGCGAGGCGCGAAGCTCGGGCACCGTGCTGCCGCTGCGCGACAGCCAGCGCACGGCGGACGTCGCCCGCACGCTCGAGGAGATCACCTTGTGACGACGGCGCAGCCGCGCGTCCGGGTGCGGAACACGGAGGCGCGCGACTTCGCGGGCATCATCGCGCTGACCCGCCGGGTCTATCCCGACAGCATGCCGTGGAGCCCCGACCAGCTCGCCTCGCACCTGGCGCACTTCCCCGAGGGGCAGTTCGTCGCCGAGCGCGAGGGGCACGACGGCATCGCCGGGATGGCCGCGAGTTTGATCGTGCGCTGGGACGACTACCCGCCGAGCGCTTCGTGGCGCGACTTCACCGACTCCGGCATGTTCACGAATCACGACCCCGTGCATGGCCGCACGCTCTATGGCGCCGAGGTCATGGTGGATCCGACCATCCAGCGATCGGGGGTCGGCGCGGCGCTCTATCGCGCGCGGCGCGATCTGGTGGTGCGGCTCAAGCTGCGCCGCATCCGCGCCGCAGCACGGCTGCGCGGCTACCACGTGCACGCCGACCGCATGACCGCGGAGGAGTACGTGCAGGGCGTGGTGCGCGGCGAGCTCAAGGGACCGACCCTGTCGTTCCAGCTGCGCGAGGGCTTCCAGGTCGTCGCCGTCGTGTCCGGCTACCTGC
The DNA here is from genome assembly GCA_964568385.1 of uncultured bacterium. GTDB lineage: Bacteria > Eisenbacteria > RBG-16-71-46 > RBG-16-71-46 > RBG-16-71-46 > CADEFY01. The sequence goes on along the minus strand of CAZMQP010000018.1, from coordinate 4,784 downwards.
GCTCCGACCCCGAGAGCCTCGGATTCGCGGCCGTGATCGAGTGGATCAACCCGGAGTTCGCCCACGAGGTGGACCCCTCGGAGCGCGATCCGCGCTTCATCGCACCGCCCGCCGAGGGCCCCGGCACCACCTGAGGCGCGGCACGGTCACGCGGCGGGCGCGGGATTCGCGGGAGGCGACAGCACCACGGCGCCCGGGCGTTCGAACTCGATGGCCAGCGTGCCGTGCCGCACCGAGCGCCGCGGCGGCCTCGGATCGGCGGCGAACTCGGACGCCTCGGTGCCGAGGACCGCGGCCCAGGCCTCCGCCGGGGATCCCCGCAGCAGTGCCGCGGGCACCTCGACCGTGCCCTCGCCGGCGAGGCGGGCGACCATGATCAGCGGCGGGCCGCCGCCGGCCTCGCGGCGCAGCACCACGGCGCCGGCGCCGGCGGCGTGCGCCTCGTGCCGGGCGGAGGGCCCTCGCTGCAGCGCCGGTGCGGTGCGGCGCAGTGTCAGCAGCGCGCGGTGCAGCCGCAGCGCCGCGGCATGCGGCTCGCGTACGCGCTCGTCCCAGTCGAGCCGGCTCGCCTCGAAGGTGGCGCGTGCCTGCGGGTCCGGGAGCCGGCCCTCGGCGGCCTCGTGCGCGAAGGCCGGGAACGATCGGAACTCCTGCAAGCGGCCCTCGGTGACACGGCGGCCCAGGCCGGGCGCGTGGTCGGTGAAGAACAGGAACGGGCTCGAGGCCGCCCACTCCTGGCCCATGAACAGCAGCGGGGTCTGGGGCGCGAACAGCAGCAGCGCCACCGCCGCGCGATAGGCCTCGGGCGGCACACGGTGATGCAGGCGGTCGCCCAGCGGCCGGTTGCCCACCTGGTCGTGGTTCTGGATGCAGAAGACGAACTGCTCGGGAGCGAGCCCCGCGGGGTCGGTGCCGCGCGGGCCCTGCTCGACGACCGAGTGCTGGCCGCAGTAGTGCCAGCCGCGCCGCAGGATCCCGGCGAGGTCCTCCGCGTGACCGCGGAACGCGGCGAAATAGCCGTGCGCGTCGCCCGCCACCAGGCGGCGCAGTTCATGGTGGAAGTCGTCGGCCCAGACGGCGTCGAGCGCGAAGCCGCCCGCGTGCGCCGGCCGCAGCAGCGTGTCCAGGTTGCGTGCGTCCTCGGCGATGACGTGCACCTCGCGCCCGGCGGCGCGCGCCCGCACGCGCTCGGTGAGTTCGGCGAGGAAGTGGCGCGGGCTCTTGTCCACCAGCGCGTGCGTCGCATCGAGGCGGAGCCCGTCGAGGTGGTACTCGCCGATCCAGTGGAGCGCGCTGCCGATGAGCCACTCGCGGACGCCGCGCGCGTGCGGACCGTCGAGGTCGATGCCCGCCCCCCACGGGCTGCGGTGGTGGCGGGCGAGCACCTGCGGACTGAACGCGGCGACATAGGCGCCATCGGGGCCGAAGTGGTTGTAGACCACATCGAGCAGCACCGCCAGGCCGAGGCGATGCGCGGTGTCCACCAGGCGGCGGAGGTCGTCCGGCGTGCCGTAGCAGCGCGCCGGCGCGTAGAGGGCGGCGCCGTCATAGCCCCAGTTGCAGGCGCCGGGGAAATCCGCGACCGGCATGAGCTGGACCGCGGTGACGCCCAGGTCGCGAAGGTCGGGAAGGCGCCGGGCCGCGGCCGCGAACGTGCCCTCCGGCGTGAACGTGCCGACGTGGAGTTCGTAGAGGACCAGTTCGGATCGTGGGAGGCCCCGCCAGGCGTGATCGCTCCATGCGAACGCCCGCGGGTCCACGACCTCCGAGGGGCCGTGCACGCCCTCGGGCTGGAACCTCGAGGCGGGATCGGGCCACGCGGGGCCGCCGTCCATGGACAGCCGGTAGCGCGCACCGGCCCCGACGCCGGGCAGCAGGACCTCGTGGACGCCGTCCGCGCCCGGCTCGAGCGCCGCGCGCCGCGGCGGCGCCTCCACCATCACCTCGACCGATCGCGCCCCGGGCGCCCACACGCGGAAGCGCGTGCCCCCCGGTCCGGGCGTCGCTCCGAGCCCGCCGGTCACGCGCCGGTCCGTCGTGAGCGCCGCTCAGAGGTGGGACAGTTCATCGGGGCCCTCCTCGCGTGCGCCGGGGGGCTCGGGGAACTGCCGTTCCAGGATTCGGCGCGCCACGCCGCCGCCACCGATGCCGATGGCGATCGCGACCCCCAGCATGACCGCGCCGAACGCGATGGCGAAGGCGGTGAGCATGATGGTCTTGGCGACGCCGATCTGCTCCAGCGCCATCGCCACCGACAGCGCGATGATGAGCCAGCGCAGTCCGCCGCTCAGGAGCCGCGCCGACGGCAGGTTCGAGTTGACGGCGGCCAGCAGCGTCGCGCGCCAGGTGAAATTGGCGCACACGAGGCCCACGACGAGGATGACCACGCCGACACCGAGCCGCGGGATGAACGCCACGAACTCGACGCTCAGCTGTTCGAGCCCCGTGAAGCCGAGCGCGCCGAGCCCCGAGAGCATGAAGGCCGTCCACACCAGCCAGAAGACGATGGAGGAGGCCACCTGCGAGGCGCCGGGAAGGGCCATGCGCCGCAGCAGCGCGGCGGCGCCCACGCGGTCGGCGAGCGCGTCGAAGCGCAGCCAGCGCAGCAAGTGGCGCAGCACGAAGCCGATCAGTGCCGCGATCAGCCAGCCCGCCAGCACGAGGCTGAGCATCGCCAGGAGCTGCGGCAGGAACAGCTGCAGCCCTCCGAGGAAGTCCTGCCATGCGGAGCGGAGCACGCCCGCGATCGAATCTGCCATCGTGTCACCTCCTGTCCTCGGCGTTCCAGCGCTCGAGCAGCAGGGGACGCAGTCCCTCGTACTCGCGTTCGAGCGCTTCCAGCCGAAGCCTGTGCGCCTGCTCGTCCGCGGAGGCGATCTCGGCGAAGAACGAGGCGGTGCGGCCCAGGTAGAGAGGCACCAGGGCCTGGGTGAGATGCTCCCGGCTCATGATCCCGCGGTGCGAGGCGGCGGCGAACTCGTAGACGACCGCCACCCACAGCGGGTCGGGCACCCGGGGCACGCCCTCACCCGGCGCGGCCGACGCCTGCAGCCGCGCCAGCGTGCCCGGCGTGAGGATGTCCCGGAGCAGCGGCGCGAGGTCGCGCACACCCGTGCGATAGCGCTCCGCCATCCGGCTCACATCCGGCTCGGACGGCTCGCCGGCCGGCGGCGCCGGAGTGCCGCGCACGCCCACGTCGGTGGTCTCGGTGCGCGCCGTCCAGCGCGCGGCGTGGTGGCCGAGACACTCGAACGCCGTGCCCACGACCTGTTCGAGCAGCTCGGTCAGACCGGAGCGCGCGGCGCGCGGCGACAGCACCCGGGGGCCGAGGTGCGCCTGCATCAGCCGCAGCTCGTCGGCCATCGCGGTCGCGGCCACCCAGACGTCGAGCGCCGGCCGGGACAGGTCGTGCTCCCACATGCCGTGCGTCACCATGCGGGCGGCGAACGCGCCCGAGCAGGCGAAGTCGCCGGCGAAGTTCGACCGCAGCCGCCGGCGGTAGGCGGCGCCCAGCAGCGGGCGGACGAGCTGGCTGAGCAGCGGGCCCTCGAAGCGGTGCCGCGGGTGGATCGGGAGCACGACATCCGCCTCGTCCTTCCACACCGGCTGCGCCAGCTCGGCCACCCACTCGGGCGTGATGCTGACGACGTCGGCGTCCACCAGCACGACCGCCCGCGCACGCAGCAGGTCGGCGGCGGCGAACACCGTGCGCACGCCCGCGGCTCGCCCCGGGCTTCCTGCATACGAGGCGGAGATGCGGTGCGTGGTGCGCAGGCTGGCGGAGCCCGTCAGCTCGGCCGCCGCCTTGGGCGCGGCGCGGACCACGTCCACCGTGCCGTCGTCGGAGCCGCCGTCGGCGTTGATGAGCACCGTGCGCTCGCGCGGGAAGTGCCGGGCCAGTCCCACGTGCAGCGTGGTCACGATCGAGGCCGCCGTGTCCGCGTGGTTGAACGTGGGCAGGCCGACGAGGATGTCCACGTTCCCCACGGCGACCAGCTGCCGCAGGAGCTCGTCGGAGATCAGGCTCGTGCGCGCCATCAGCGGGGCCTCACGGCCGGCCGGTTCGCGTGGATCACAGCCATCGCAGCCGGAACCAGTAGAAGGAGTAGGGCGCGAGCGTGAGCATGTAAGGCAGGTCCCCGATGCGGGGGAAGACGCCGCCGCCGTACATCTCGATGGGGATGGATCCCGCCTGATCGCCCAGGTCGAGCTCGACCGCCTGGGCCGAGCTCGAGAGGTTGTTCACGATCAGGAGCTGCTCCTCGCCGAGGCAGCGCAGATAGGCCAGCACGCGGTGATTCGTCGGATGGAGGAAACGGATGTCGCCGCGCCCGAAGACCTTGGTGGAGCGGCGCACCTGGATGAGCCGCCGCGTCCAGTTGAGCAGTGAGTGCTTGCTGCGTTTCTGGGACTCGACGTTGACCGCCTGGTAGCCGAACAGCGGGTTCGAGATGAGCGGATGGTAGAGGCGCTCGGGGTCGGCGGAGGAGAAGCCGCCGTTCCAGCCGCCGCTCCACTGCATGGGCGTGCGCACGCCATTGCGGTCGCCGAGGTAGATGTTGTCCCCCATGCCGATCTCGTCCCCGTAGTACAGGACGGGGCTGCCCGGCAGCGACAGCAGCATGCCGTGCATGAGTTCGATGCGCCGGCGGTCGCCCTCGAGCAGCGGCGCCAGCCGGCGGCGGATCCCGAGGTTGATGCGGGCCACCGGGTCGTTGGCAAACGAGTCGTACATGTAGTCGCGCTCGGCGTCGGTCACCATCTCGAGCGTCAGCTCGTCGTGA
>CAZMQP010000017.1:0-17389 GCA_964568385.1 uncultured bacterium | reverse complement strand
CGCGGCGCGCGCGATGCCCGCGATGCCGCCCGCCGCCGCTCCGGAGGCCGCCTCCGGCGCCCGGCCGGTCGTGTGCGGCGCCGGGATCGACGCCCTGGGCGAGCGGGCGGCGGAGTGGATCGCGCGGCTCGCGCTCGAGACGTCGGCCACGCCGCACACGCGCGACGTGAACGGCCTCGCGGTGCTCGAGGATGACGGCACGTTCTTCTACACCAACTCGGGCGGCCAGCCGCACCTCGACATCGCGGCGGTGGCGCGGGCCCATGCCCGGGTGCACGCCGGCGAGCCGGACCAGCTCGCCATCTACCTGGCGAGCGGCCTCGACCACTGGCTCGGCTCGCCCGGGGCGCTCGCGGCCGCGTGGGTGGTGCGCAACGACATCCGCGGCATCGGGCTCGGCCTGTACGACCTGACCGGCGTGCTCGGGCTGCCGCCGCGGCTCTCGGCGATCCTCACCATGAACGGGCTGCACCGCTATCCCGAGGACCCGGACGCGCCGATCGGCGGGCCCGGCGACACGTTCACCACCATGGACGTGCTGGCGCACGAGTTCGGCCACCGCTGGCTCGCCTACACGCCGCTCGATTCGGCCGGCACGGTCACGACCTCGCTGCTGGGCCGTGATCTCCAGCACTGGGGCTTCTTCTTCGACTCGGAGAGGTCCTTCATGGAGGGCTGCGAGTGGACGGCCGTGACCCCCGACTCGTTCGTGACCACAGGGGTCAGCGAGCGATTCGGCTCGCTCGATCAGTACCTGATGGGCGTGCGCACGCGCGCCGAAACCGATTCGCTGCTCGTCATCAACGATCCCACCGACCTGTCGCCCCCCGGCATCTACATCCCGACCAGCATCCCCGCCGTGGGCGTCAGCTGCGACGGACGCGCGACGCGGTGGACGCTGGACGACCTCGAGCGCGTGAACGGTCCGCGCCTGCCGCCCGCGACGAGCGGCCCCGACACCGTGCGCGTCGCCTTCGTGCTCGTCACCCCGCGCGGCGTCGCGGCGACGCCGGCCGACCTCGCCAAACTCGGCGTCATCCGCGACCGTTTCGCGGGCACGCTCGCCGCCGCCACCGACGGCCGCATGCACACGGTGGCGGGCTCGGTCCCGCTGGCGGGGCCCATCGTGATCGCGCACGAGCCCCTGCCCGCCACGGAGGATGCGGTCTCGCCGCGGCCCGTGCGCGCACGGGTCGGTATCGGCGAGGGCGCGCGTCCGCATGGGGTGGACCCCGCCTCGGTCCGCCTCCACTGGCGGCGGCCCCCCTCGACCGCCGAGGCGAGCGTGGCGATGATGCCCGCCGGCGCCGACTCGTTCGAGGCCCTGCTGCCCCCCGCCCTCCCCGGTGAGGAGACGGTGTACTGGATCACCGCCGCGAGCGATTCGGCCGCCGTGCCCGGCTGGCCGCAGCCCGCGGGCGCCACGCTCGAGCAGCGGTTCATGACGGGCCCCGACCTCGAGCCCCCGGTGGTCCGCCACACGCCCGTGCGCGCGCAGGGCCGCAGCCGCCTGCCGCAGACCTTCCTCGCGCGCGTGACCGACGCGATCGGCGTGGACAGCGTGTGGGCCGAGGTGCGCGTCAATGGCGGTCCGTTGCTCACGGCTCCCGGCACGCGCGCCGGGCGCGACTCGTTCACGGTCGCCTTCGGAGGCGGACACACCGAGGGCACACGCCTCGCCTATCGCCTGCTGGCGCGCGACCGGGCGCAAGCGGCCAACGTCGGCATCTCCAACGCGTCGTGGGACACGCTCCTCGTGATCGACGACTGGATCGAGGACTTCGAGAACCCGACGCCATGGTTCACCTTCAACGTGCTCTACTCGTGGCGCACGCTGTGGCACGTGGCGGTGCGCGACAGCGCGAGCGGCGATCACGCCTGGAAGAGCGGTGCGCGCGATGGCGCCCCCTATCCGCCGCACGTGGACGGGGCCCTCTACTCGCCGCTCATCCCGCAGGTCCCGGCGGGCTCGAGGCTCCGCTTCGAGCACCGCCACGACCTCGAGGAGCGCGATGCGGCGCGCGCGTGGGACGGCGCGCGCGTCGAGGTCTCGGTCTCCAACGGACCGTGGCAGGTGGCGGTGCCGGCGGGCGGCTACTCGCACGTGCAGTCGGGCAGCGGCCAGCCGTTCGCCGCCGGCTCGCCATGCTGGAGCGGCACGCAGCCGTGGCGGGAGTCCGAGGTGGACCTGACGCCCTACGCGCCGGGCCCGCTGCGGATCCGCTTCCGCATGACCGCCGACGACTTCGTGGGCGGCGAGGGCTGGTGGATCGACCGCGTGCGCGTGGAGTTCCCGGGCGGGGCGGTGCTGGCGGCGCCCCCTCCGGCCGGCGATGCGGTGCTGCTGGGAGCCGCGTGGCCGCACCCGGCGACCTCGTCGCTGCACCAGGCCATCCGGCTCGCCGGACCCTCGCGGGTGCGCTGGACGCTGCACGACCTGCAGGGCCGGCTCGCCGCCACGCTCCACGACGGCATGCTGCCGGCCGGCCCGCACACGCTCGCGGCGGCGCCGCCGGAACGGCTCGTCAGCGGCGTCTACTTCGCGCGGCTCGCCACCGACGGCGTCGTGCGCGGCAGCCGCCGCGTCGCCCTGCTGCGCTGACGCGGGCGGCGGGAACGAGCAAGGGCCCCGGCGCTCGCCGGGGCCCTCGTTCGTTCGCGACGGAGGCGCGGGATCAGCGGCTGTAGACCACCTTGGCCGCCGCCAGCTTGCCCGCCTGGGAGACACGCGCCCAGTAGACACCCGGCTTGAGCGAGCCGGTCTCGAACGAGACCTCCTGCTCCCCGGGCGACTGCGCACGCAGTTCGCGCTCCGCGACACGGCGGCCGGTGACGTCCACCAGCTCGAGGCTCGCGGCCTCGGTGGTCGGCAGCACGATCGCCAGCCGCATCTGGCCGGCGCGGTTCGCCGCCGCCCGCACGCTGAGGCTGCGGCCGACCGGCACGTCGAGCCACACGCGGCCGAGGCGCATCTCACGGCCGGCGTTCATCACACCGACCTCGTACTCGTAGCTGCGGCCGGCCTCGATGGTGGCGTCCTCGTAGGAGACGAGGCCGTCGCCGCCGATGACCGCCGAGGCGACCTGGGCGAAGTCGCCCGGCACGTAACGGCGGTAGATGCGGACCGACTCGCCGCTGCCGTCACCCGAGTACCAGGTGAGCCGCGCCTTGCCGTCCACCAACTCGCTGCCGACGAGGGCCAGCTGCGTCGCGACCGGCGCGTCGAGCAGGCGCTCGAACATGCCGCGGCCGTGCGTGGCGACACGCAGGATGCGGTTGGTCGGCTGGATCGCGATGTCGAAGCACGCCACGATCGGCATGCCGGTCATGAACGGCGACCAGTTGGCCCCCGAGTCGGTGCTGCGGTAGACGCCGATGTCCGTGGCGGCATAGAGCGTCGCCGGGAACAGCGGGTCCACGGCGATCGAGTTGACCGGCACGTCCGGGATGCCATTGCCCGCCACGGTCCACGCGGCGGCGTTGGTGATGTCGGTCGTGCGCCAGACGTGCTGGCCGGGGGCCAGGCCGAAGCCGGCGAGCGTCAGGTAGGCGATGTTCGGGTTGGTCGGGTCGAACACCACGCGCGAGACGTACTTGGCCGGGATGGCGCCGGTGATCTCGGCGAGCGGCGAGCCGCCCGTGGCCGTCGAGAACACGCGGCCGTTGCGCAGGCCGACGATGCGGCGGTTGTCGTTCCCCGGCGCGATGCCGATGGCGCTGACCGGCACGCCGGACTGGAACGGGCCCTGGCTGGCGAGCGTCATGGTGACGCCGGCATTGGCCGAGCGGTACAGGCGGTCCGAGCCGAAGTACAGCGTGTTCGGATTGCCGGGCCCGCGCACGAGCGGCGCGTAGAACAGCACGGCGCCGTCGGAGCAGGACATGCCGTTCGGGATCACGCCGCCGAAGCCGCAGCCGTAGAAGGGCCAGTTGCCGTCGAACGCGCTCGCCGTGTTGGTCACCTTGGCGTACGCCATGGCGCCGACCTGGTTGAAGTACGTGTGGTACATGGTGACGTTGGTGACGTCGGCCGCGTTCTGGTCGATCACCGCCATGCCGCCGTCGCCGAAGTCCACGCGGAACCAGGTGCCGTCCGGCTTGTACCAGTTGGTGCCGTTGTCCTGCGTGCCGCCGATGGTGAAGTTCGCGTCGGTCGGGTGGATGTCGAGGCCCTGGAACTGCGTCGCGCTGAAGCCCGCGGTGTTCAGCGAGGTCCAGGTCTGGCCGCGGTTGACCGACTTGTAGATGCCGCCGTCCGAGCCCTCGTACACGATGTCGGGGTTCGACGGGGCGAACGTGATCGCATGGGTGTCGGCGTGCAGACCGTTCGCCGCCTGGACGAACGAAGCGCCGCCATTGGTGGAGCGCTGCATGATGCCGGTGCCCGCGGCGCCGCCGAGCAGCACGGTCGCCGTGTCCCCAGGGGGCATGCCGATGGCGATGTCGTAGAAGCACTGGCCGCCGCAGTACCCGGCACCGCCCAGCGTCGCCGACCACGTCATGCCGCCGTCGAGCGAGCGGCGGATGCGGCCGTTGCTCGACTCGCCATTGGCGACCATCCACTTGGTGACGCCGCCCTGCGTGGTCACCGCGAGTTCGCCGCGGATGAAGCTCGCGGTGGAGGCGAGCGTGTTGGTGAACACGGGCACGGGGGCGAGCGCGTTCGCGGTCACGAACACGCCGCCGTTGCCGGCGCCCGTCGCGCCGCTGTACCAGAGCACGAGGCGATTGGGGTCATTGGGGTCCAGCTTCACGTCGTGGGTGTTGCGATTGCCCGAGGCGTCCGGTGCCACGCTGCCGTCGCCCGATACCCGGATCTTCTCGAAGGCCGGGGCGCCCGATGTGGCGTTGAACGAGCGGTAGAGCCCGCGCAGCGCCAGCGGCGGCACCGTCGTCGCCAGCTGGTCGCAGCCCATGCCGCCGATGCCGGACGTGGTGCCGACGAAGATGATGTCGGCGTTGGTCGGGTGCACCGCGATGGCGCTGATGGCGCGGCCGGTGAACGCCGTGGTGCCGGCGATCCCGGTCGTGACAGGCGGGTTGAACGGGCCGTTGAGGACCGGGGCCGTGTCGGCGTTGTTGATGCGGTAGAGGCCGACGCCGAAGTAGCTGTCGCAGGAGCCGCTGGACTCACCCGTGCCCACGTAGAGGATGGTCGGGTCCGACGGCGCCAGCGCCAACGCGCTCACGGCGAGCGAGGCGGCGTTGTCGAAGATGGCGGTCCACGAGGCGCCGCCGTTCAGCGAACGGTAGATGCCGCCCTGCGCGGTGCCGACGTAGACGATGTCGGGATTGGTCGGGTGCACCACGATCGCCACCGTGCGGCCGCTGACCGGCGTGGAGAAGGCCGTGGTCTGGCCGTTGGGGATGGGATCGGGGCCGATCGGCGTCCACGAGCCGAACACCGCGAATGCGCCCTGCTCATCCGCCTGGCGCCGCATCTCGGAGATGGCGCGCAGGCGCGCCGGGAACGCGACGCCGAAGGGCGCGTCCACGCGCTCCTCGAAGTACTGGTGGCGGAGCCGGAGGTACTGCTCCTTGTCGATGACGCCCTGCGCGAACGGCGGCATGTCGGCGTCGTTCTCGAGCGACTCCGAAGCGGCGGCGGGCGGAGCCCACGCGCGCGGCTTGTTCTGGGCCGCGGCCGAGATCGCGCACACCGACAGCAGGGCGAGCGCATGAAGACAGAGTCGAAGCAGACGCATGGGGAACCTCCGGTGCGAGGGGGATGGGAGGAGCGAGGGCTCGCTCGCGGCGGAGCCTTCAGCGGCTCCGTGGAAGGCCATGACACTACAGGTCAGGACCATGTGAAGGAAGCACGGAAAGCGGTCCGAGCGCCTTCGGGGAGGGCCGTCGCGGCCGCACGGAGCGCGAGATGGAGTTCAGTCCGGCTGAACAGGGCACGGTTCGACGCCCCGCCCGGGTCGGAGGCGCCTCACTCCCCGGCGCGAAGGGTCAGCACCAGCCGAAGCAGGAGCAGCAGCGCGGCCGCGGCAAACCACGGCGCCGCCGAGGGACGGCTGGTGCGGGCGAGCTCCCGCTCATCCGTCGCCATACGAGATCTCCCGGCGGTTCATCACCGCGATGGCCAGCCCCAGGAACAGCGGGAGGGTCGCCGCCCAGGCCGCGAGCGCGTCCCACGGCACGCGGCCGCCGTGGACGAGGAACCCGAGCGCGACCGGAGGATGGAACGTGCGGCCGAGTTCGGTGGCGACGCGCTCGAGCCACGCCTCGCCGCGCGCACGCGCGACCTGCGCGAGCACCCACGGCGCGAACATCGAGACGGCGTAGAGCCCGAGGTCGCCGAGGCCGCGCGCGAGCGAGGAGAAGGCCACCAGCACGGCGCAGGTCGCCGAGATCGCCATTCCGGCCTCGAGCACGCGCACGGGAAGCGAGAGCGCCGACAACGGGACCCCGCGTGCGGCGAGCCCGGCGCCCGCCAGCGCCAGCAGCAGCGTGTGCACGGCCCACGCCCCGGCCACGGCCGCGACCCAGCGGCTCACGACGTAAGACCGGCGTGTGAGCGGGCGCGAGAACGTGAGTTGCAGCACGCCCGAGCCGAGGTCCTGCCCGATCGCACCGGCGGCGAACAGCAGCGCGAGCGCGCCGGCCAGCGAGTCGAGCGGCGCCAGCGAGCGGATGGCGAGCGCGATGAGCACGCTCGAGCCGCCCGCCAGGATGAGCAGCCCCATGCGGAACGGGCTCGTCAGCCGGTGCCGCAGCAGCGAGGCGACCAGGGTGCCGTTCACGCGCGCCCTCCCCCGGCGCCCCGGGTGAACAGCCGCTCGAGCCGCCCCTCCTCGGCCACGGCCTCGACCACGGGCAGGCCCGCGGCCAGCAGTCTGGCGAGCAGGCGCGTCGCGCCGGCGTCGTCATCCACGAGGAACCGCGCATCCGGCGCCTCCCAGGTGCGCAGCCGCGCCCCGGCGGCGCCGGCGCACGCCTCGAGCCCGCCGCGCGTGGGGCCGCCTGTGGCCGCGAACCGCACGCGCAGCAGCCGCTCCTGCGCGGCGCCCGCCGCCGCGGTGTCCATGGCCTCGAGGCGGCCGCGATGCACGAACACGACGCGGGTGCAGACGCGCTCGATCTCGTCGAGCTGGTGCGAGTTGATCACGAGCGTCACGCCCTCGGCGCGCAGTTCGGTGAGCAGGCGGCGGATGAGCGCGATGCCGCCCGGGTCCACCCCCGAGATCGGCTCGTCGAGGAACAGCCGGCGCGGCCGGCCGACCAGCGCCTGCGCGAGGCCGAGCCGCTGCAGCATGCCGCGCGAGTACGTGGCCACGCGCCTCGAGGCGGCGGCGGGCTCGAGGCCGACGCGGTCGAGCAGTTCGGCGCACTCGGCCTCGCGATCGCCCGCCGGCCGCCGCGCCAGCGCGTGGTGCATGCGCAGGAAGTCGAGCCCGCTCATCCAGCGGTCGAGCACCAGCCGCTCGGGCAGGTAGCCGGTGTCGGCGCGCACCGCGAGGTCGTCCGGCGGCCGGCCATCGATGCGCACCCGGCCGGAGTCCGGCCGCAGATGTCCGAGCAGGCAGCCGAGCAGCGTGGTCTTGCCGGCGCCGTTGGGCCCGATGATGCCGAGCGACTCGCCCGGTTCGACCCGGAGCGAGACGCCGTCGAGCGCGCGCACCGCACCGCCCGCCATCGCGAGCGGCCGGCGGAAGGTCTTGACCACGTCCTCGACGACGATGGTGCCCAGGGGAACCTCGCGGGATGAGGGTGGCGGCGTGCCGCGCCTGCGTGAACCGGATACGCGCGGGCGGCGGTCAGGGTTGCGCGGCGGGCGCCGCCGGATGCGGACGCCCCGGCCACTGTGCCACAGTCCGCACCGGAGGCGCCCCCGCCCCGGGGCGCCGAGGAGGCCCGATGTCCGATCGCGAGGTGCGCACCCGCCGGATCGTGCAGGTGCTCGCGGTGATCCTGGTGCTCAATCTCGCGGTCGCGCTCGCCAAGCTGCTCTATGGCCGTGCCTCCGGCTCCATCGCCGTCGCCGCCGACGGGATGCACTCGCTGCTCGACGCCTCGAGCAACGTCATCGGGCTGGTGGCGGTCGTGCTGGCCCGGCGCCCCGCCGATGCCAACCACCCCTACGGCCACCGCAAGTTCGAGACCTTCGCCGCGCTGATGGTGGCGATGATGATGTTCCTCGGCTGCTGGGAGATCCTCGGCGCCGCCTGGGAGCGCCTGCGGACGCCCGCCACGCCGCACATCGGCGCGCTCGGCTACGTGGTGATGCTCTCGACGCTGGCGGTCAATCTCACCGTCGCCACGCTCGAGCGCCGCGCCGGTGAGCGCCTGCGCAGCGAGATGCTGGTGGCCGACGCCGCCCACACGCAGAGCGACGTGCTGGCGACCCTGCTCGTGCTGGGGAGCTTCGTCGCCGCGCGCTTCGGGGTCGGCTGGGCCGATCTCGCCGCCGCCCTGCTGGTCGTCGGACTCATCCTGCGCGCCGGCTTCGAGATCCTGCAGGGCACCCTCGCGACGCTGTCCGACGAACGGCGCATCGGGCCCGCCGACATCGAGCGCGAGGCGCTGGCCGAACCGGGCGTGCTCGAGGTGCACAACGTGCGCAGCCGGGGACCGCTCGACGACGTCCACGTGGACCTGCACGTGCTGGTGGAGCCGGGGATGGCCATCGCCGAGGCGCACGCGATCGGGCATCGCGTCGAGATGCGGCTGCGGGGCCGTTGGCCGGCGTGCAGCGACGTGGTCGTGCACGTGGAGCCCGCCCTCGAGAGCGAGCGCGGCACCCGCCGCGAGGGCGGCGGCCTGCGCGCCGAGGACTGAGCGGCCGGCCGTCCCCTCAGCCGGAGAGGGGCGAGGACACGAGTTCGCGCACTGCTTCCGACAATGCGTCCAACTGCTTGTCGAAGAAGTGGGTTGCGCCCTCGACCTCGACCAGCCTCTTGGGCTCGGCCCAGCCCTCGAGCGCCCGCCGCAGATTCTCCGGGCGGCAGATGTCGTCGGCCGTCCCCTGCACGATGCGCTTGGGGACCGGGCTCGACCGCATCTCCTCGAAACTCTGCGTGTGCACCGGCGGGGCGACGAGCAGCACCTGCTCGCAGCCGGGCTCGCTCGCCGCGAGACGCGAGGCGACCCACGAGCCGAACGAGAAGCCGGCCACCCAGCGCCGTGCGCCAGGATGGCGTTCGGCGATCCACGCCAGCGCCAGCCGCGCGTCGGCGAGTTCGCCCTCGCCGCGGTCGTGCGCGCCGGCGGACTTGCCGACGCCGCGGAAGTTGAACCGGAGGACGGACGCGCCCAGGTCGAACAGGGTGCCCGCGACGCGATGCACCACCTTGTTGTGCATGGTGCCGCCGAACAGCGGGTGCGGATGCAGCACGACCGCGACGATCGGGTGCTCGGTCCCGCCGCGCTCCTGCAACAGCGCCTCGATCGGGCCGGCCGGACCTTCGAGTGCGAGCGTGCTCAGCCGGGGGGCGGGCTCGGCGGCCCCGCTCATCGCCTCGCCGCTCGGAAGCGCGCCTGCAGGCGCTCGTGCACCGCGGGCGAGGTCGTCGCGTAGTTGAGCGCGCCGCCGTCCCCCACGACGAGCACCGTGTAGGTCTCGGCCATCCACTCCTCGAGGCCGAGCGGCGGCCCCTCGCGGAAGTCCACCGCGTCGGCGGTGAGCCGGCCCGGGAACGGCTCGAACTCGTCGTTCCACTGGGTCGAGAACAGCACCTCGTCGGGCGAGGCGAACAGGCCCACCGAGGAGAAGCGTTCGATCTCGCCCGGGTCGAGCAGAAGCGCGCCGCGGTGCTCGGTGGGGCGGATGCCCTCGGCGCGCAAGCGGCGCCTCGTGGCGGGCTCCTCCCCCGGGCGGTCGACGCCCTCGAGGACGGGGATGGCGGCGAGTTCGAAGTCGGGCAGCAGGTCGCCGGCGTCCACGATCTCGGAGATCGTCGCATCGAGGCGGCCGAAGAGGAGGCTTGTGCTCACGTGGGACTCCGCGGGGTTCGGGGCTCGGGGATCGGCCCGCGCATGATAGGAGCGCGACCGCGGCGAGGCCAGCTTGCGGCGGCGCACCCCGGACCCCAGCATGCGCCGCCATGCCGCCCCTCCCGCCCGGACCATCGCGATGAGCGCCCCCGACGCCGCCGCTCCCGACGGCGACGCCGCCATCGAGTTCGTGCTCGAACTCGGGCGCGCGCTGCACGGCCTCGGCTATCCGTCGCATTGGCTCGAGGACCATCTCACCGAGGCCTGCCGCAGGCTCGGACTCGAGGGCCAGTTCTTCGTCACGCCGACGTCCATCTTCGCCGCCTTCGGCGTCGGACGGGCCCAGCACACGCACCTGCTTCGGCTCGAGGGCAGCCGCCAGGAACTCGAACGGCTCACGCGGGTGCTGGCGTGCGCACGCGAGGTGGTCGAGCGGCGGCTCGCGCCCGCCGCGGGCACGGCGGCGCTTCAGGCGCTGGCCTCCGCCCCGTCGCGCTACGGTCCGCTGCTGACCGGCCTCGCCTTCGCGCTCTCGGGCGCCGCCGCGTGCCGGTTCCTCGGCGGCGGTCTGCGCGAGGTCGCGGCGGCCGCCGTGCTGGGCGCGCTGTTCGCCGCGATCTCCGAACTCGCCCGCCACAGCCGCGGGCTCGACCGCGTGTTCCCGGCGCTCGCCTCGTTCGTGCTCTCGGCCGTCGCGGCCTCGGCCGGGCGCGTGCTGGGATTCCACGACCAGGTCGCCGCGCTCGCCGCGCTGCTCATCCTGCTGCCCGGCCTCCACCTCACGGCGGCCATGGCCGAGCTCTCCTCGCAGCACCTGGTGAGCGGCACGTCCCGCATCCTCGGCGCGTTCACGCAGATGCTCGCGATCGCCTTCGGCGTGGCGATGGGCGCGCGCGTGGTCGAGATGGCGATGGGCGCGCCGGTGCTCGTCACGCCGCTGGCGCTGCCGGCCTGGACCGAGGCGGCGGCGCTGCTGCTGGCGCCGGTCGCGTTCACCATCCTGCTGCGGGCGGCGCCCTCGGACTACGGCTGGATCCTCGGCGTGGGCGGTTCCGCCTACCTCGTGGGCCGGTGGGTGGCGCAGCCGCTCGGCAGCGAACTCGCCGCGTTCCTCGCGGCGCTGACCGCGGGGCTGCTCTCGCACGCGATCGCGCGGCTGCGCGGCGCACCCGCGGCGGTCACGCTCGTGCCCGGCCTGCTGCTGCTCGTGCCCGGCAGCATCGGCTTCCGCGGGCTCACGCTGCTGATCGACCGCGACGTCACCAGCGGCGTCGAGGCCGCCTTCCGCATGCTGCTGCTGGCGGGCGCGCTCGTGGCCGGCATCCTCCTCGCCACCGCGCTCGTCCCCTCCTCCGCGCTCGCCGGCCGCCGGCGTCAGTGAAGCGGCGGCGGCGCGAGGCCCTCCTCGCGCACGAGGCGCCGCAGACGCCACCGGCGGGTGACCACGCCGTGGCGCGGTGAGAACAGCGCGGCGAGCAGGAACAGCATCCCGATGGCCAGCGCCATGCAGCCCGCGATCGAGGCGTCGAGCATCCTCGCGAGCAGGTAGCCGAGGCCCGAGGCGAGCACGCCGATCCCCACCGCCAGCAGGACCATGCGCAGCAGGCGGTCCGTGAGCAGGAACGCGGTGGCCGCCGGCCCCACCAGCATGGCCACCACCAGGATCGCGCCGACGCTCTCGAAGGCGGCCACCGTCGTGAGCGAGGTCGCGGCCATCAGCGCCGCGTGCATCCCCGCCACGGGCAACCCGAGCGATGCGGCGAGCTCGGGGTCGAACGCGCACAGGCGCAGTTCCTTCCACGCGAGGGTCACCCACGCGAGGTTGAGCGCGAACACGCTGCCCAGCACCCAGACCGCGCGCGGCCCCATCGAGCGGCCGTCGGCGAGCAGCCACAGGTCGAGCGGGACATAGGCGATCTCGCCGTAGAGGACGCACTCCTGGTCGAGGTCCACGGCGCCCGCGAACGCGGAGATCAGGATGACCCCGATCGCGAACAGCCACGTGAATGTCACGCCGATGGCGGCATCCTGCTGCAGCCGGCCGGTGCGGTGCAGCCAGTCGGTCATGCCGGCCGTGACCAGGCCGAGCGCGCCGGCGCCGATCAGCATCGGCAGCGGCGCCCGGCTGCCCGTGAGCAGGAACGCGAGCGCGATGCCCGGAAGCACCGCATGGCTGATGGCGTCGCCCAGCATCGCCATGCGCCGCAGCACCAGGAAGCAGCCGACGACGGCGCACGAGCCCGCCGCGAGCGAACCCGCGAGCACGATCCAGCCCATCTCGCTCATCGCGGCGCCTCCGCGGCGGGGATGGGACGGCCGTGCGGGTCGAGCGCCGGCCGGGCCAGCGTCGCCTCGAGCGCAGCGGCGAGTTCGGGGGTCAGCACGTGCTCCATCGTCTCGGCCTCCTCGTGCACGTGGTCGGCCGGCAGGTGCAGCCGCTCGGACAGGTAGAGCTCCCACAGCCGGTGCAGACGCACGATGTGCTCGGCGCGCGCGCGCCCGGGCGCCGAGAGGCGCCATCCGCTCCCAGCCGGCTGCACCCACCCCTGCCGCCGCAGCGCCTTGAGCGTGCGCTCCGCGACCGCCGGCGTCAGCGACCGCTCGCGGGCGAGCCGCTCCGCCGGGTGCGCGAGCGTCCAGTCCTGCGCCGCCTCGCCGAAGCGCCACAGGCTGGCGAGGGCGTTCTCCTCGGTGGTGCGCGTGCGCAGCCGGCGCCGGCGCCATGCGCGAGCGAGCACGCCGCGCCTCGGCGCGCCGAGCAGCGACACCGCGAAGATCCCGGAGATCGCCACGACCGTCCACGGCCCCGTGGGCATGCGCGGCGCGAGCAGGCTGACCGAGGCGCCCATCACCCCGGCGGCGGCGCCGAACAGCGCCGCCAGCAGCAGCATGCGCGGCAGGCGGTCGGTCCAGAACCGGGCCGCCGCGCCCGGCGTCACCAGCAGCGCCGCCATGAGCACCACGCCGACCAGCTGCAGCCCGACGGTCACCGTGAGGGTGATGAGCGTGGCCAGCAGCCCCTCGAGGAACCCGACCGGCCAGCCCAGCGCCCGTGCGAAGCTCTCGTCGAAGCTGAGGAGCTGGAACTCCTTGAACGCGATGACCACGGCGGCGAGCAGCGCCAGCGTGACCCCGGTCAGCACCCAGACGTCGGACTGGACGAGCGAGGCGGCCTGTCCGAACAGGAACTTGTCGAGCCCCGCCTGCGCGGCCGCCCCGGTGCGCTGGATGCGCGTCAGCAGCACGATCCCCGCGCCGAAGAACACCGACAGCACCAGCGCCAGCGCGGAGTCCTCGCGGATGCGGGTGTACTGCGTGATCGCGCGCACCGAGCGCGTGCCGAGCCACCCGGTGACCGAGGCGCCGGCCAGCAGCACCAGCGGGTGCTTGCTGCCGGTGGCGAGGAAGGCGAGGCAGACGCCGGGCAGCGTGGCGTGCGCGAGCGCGTCGCCGAGCAGCGCCTGCCGCCGAAGCAGCGCGAACGTGCCGATCGCGCCAGCGCCGGCACCGAGCAGCAGGGAACCGAGCAGCACCGCGCGCACGTTGGCATCCGCCAGCAGATGGGCGAAGGCGACGAGCGGGGACTCGTTCATGCGGGCTGGCCGCTGCGGGCCCGGCGCACCGCCTCGCCGACGTCGGTCAGCAGCGAAAGCCGGCCGCCGTAGGTGCTGCGCAGGTGCTCGGGCGTGAACACGTCGGCGACCGGGCCGCACGCGACCAGCCGCAGGTTGAGCATCACGACCCAGTCGAAGTAGTCGGGGACGCTGGCGAGGTCGTGGTGCACCACGAGCACCGTGCGCCCCTTGGCGCGCAGTTCGCGCAGCAGTTCGACCACCGCCTGCTCGGTCGCGGCGTCCACCCCCGCGAACGGTTCGTCCATCAGATAGAGGTCGGCCTCCTGCGCCAGGGCGCGCGCGAGGAACACGCGCTGCTGCTGGCCGCCCGAGAGCTCGCTGATCTGCCGCTCGGCGAAGCCGGCCATGCCCATGCGCTCCAGCGCGCTCGCGGCAACGGCGCGGTCGGCGGCCGTGGGGCGCTCGAACAGTCTCCGGTGCCCGTAGCGTCCCATCGTCACCACCTCGCGCACGCGCACCGGGAAGTCCCAGTCCACCGACTCGCGCTGCGGCACGTAGCCGACGCGCCGCCGGTGGCGCTCGAGCGGACCGCCGAACACGCGGACCTCGCCCGAGGCGGGCGGCAGCAGGCCCATGACCGCCTTGAGCAGCGTGCTCTTGCCGGCCCCGTTGGGGCCGACCATCCCGACGAGCACGCCCTCGGGGATCGCGAAGTCCACGTCCCAGAGCACGGGACGGCGCTGATAGGCGACGGTGAGGTTGTGCACCTCGAGCGCTGGGGCGCCGGGCACCGGGTTCACCGCAGCGCTCCCACGATGGTGCGCACGTTGGCGCGGACCATGCCCACGTACGTGCCCTCGGGAGTGCCCTCGGCGCCGAGCGCATCGGAGTGGAGCGTGCCGCCGATGGCGACCCGGTGACCGCGCGAGCGGCAGCCCTCGACCACCGCCTCGATGCTCCGCCTCGGCACGCTGGACTCGATGAACACCGCCTTCACGCCGCGCGAGACGATCAACTCGACGAGCCGCCGAACGTCGGCGAGCCCGAACTCGCTGACCGTGCTGATGCCCTGCAGCCCCACCACCTCGACGCCATAGGCTCGTCCGAAGTAGCCGAACGCGTCGTGCGCCGTCACCAGCACGCGCTGCCGCTCGGGGACCACGGCCATCTCGGCGCGCGTCCACGCATCGAGCGCGCGCAGGGTGTCGAGGTAGGCGGCGGCGCGCGACTCGAACGTCGCGCGCGCGCCCGGCCGCGCCTCGATGAGCGCGTCGCGCGTCCGCTCGACGGCGAGCGACCACAGCGCCACGTCGAACCACACGTGCGGGTCGGGCTGGCCCTCGAACGCCGGCGGCTCGAGCCGCAGCGAGTCCGGGATGGCGTCGGCGACGGGCACCACGTGGCGGCGGGCGGCGAGCCGCTCGAAGAGTTCCGCCATCTTCCCCTCGAGGTGCAGGCCGTTGTAGAGCACGAGGTCGGCCCCGGTCAGCGCCCGCACGTCGCGCTCGCTGGCCTTGTAGAGGTGCGGATCCACGCCCGGACCCATCAGCGCCGTCACCTCCACCTGGTCGCCGCCCACCATCCGCGCGGCGTCGGCGACCATGCCCGTCGTCGCCAGCACCCGCAGCGGCCGGTCCGCGCCGCCCGCGTCGCGATCGGGGCCGGGAGCACATCCGGCCAGCAGCACCAGCGCCACCAGGGCGCCCCACTTCGGATCACCGCTTCGCACGCGCCTCACTCCTCTTCTCGACGAGCACCCCTTCGAGTCCCTCGCTGCCGCTGACCAGCGCGCGGCCCGCCACCTCCAGTTCGAACACGTCGTCCTCGCGCTCGGCCGCGCGCATGCGCACGCGCGCACCGGGCACCAGCCCCGCCTGCTTCCAGCGCGCCATGCGGCGGGCATCCCGGTCGCGGATCTCGCGCACCACGCCCGTCTCCCCGGGGGCGAGCCGCACCGCGGGCAGCAGGCGGCGGCGCTCGAGCCGCCCCGCCGCATCCGGGATCGGGTGGCCGTGCGGATCCTCGCTCGGGTGGTCCATCAGCCGGTCGAGCGCGTCGAGCACGCGGTCGCTGACGGCATGCTCCAGCACCTCGGCCTCCTCGTGCGCCTCGCTCCAGTCGAGCCCCAGCCGCTCCACGAGGAACGTCTCGAGCAGGCGATGGCGGCGCACCACGCGCATCGCCTCTCGGGCGCCGGACGCGGAGAGCCGCGCACCGGTGCCGGGCGTGAGCGCCACGAGCCGGTCCTGGGCCAGCCGCCGCAGCATGTTGGTCGCCGAGGGCGGCGAGACCGACAGCCGCAGCGCCAGTTCGGACGTGCCCACGACGTGCGCCTGGCCGCCCAGCGCGAGCAGCGCCTTGAGGTAGTCCTGCCGCGAGACGGTGAGGGCCGGTCTCATCGGCGCACCGACAGCCCCGCGAAGATCACGTCGGCGTCGTCCCGCACGAGCCCGGTGCGGACGCCCGCGTCGAACTGCAGGTCGGGCCCGGGCCGGTAGGTGAGGCCGAGACTGGCCGTGGTCGAGACGATCGCGAGGTCGTCGCAGCGGCTGGTCGCGATCCCCTCGACGTAGGCGCCGAGGGCGCCGGCGAGCGTGCGGCCCACGGTGGCGGTCGCCGTCCACCACGTGGCGCGCGAGCCGCCGTCGTGCACGCTCGCGGCCTGCAGCATGGCGCCGCCGCCGAAGCCCGAACCGAGGTCGGCAGCCATCGGGACCGCCAGCGCGGCCACCCACTTCTCGTCCGCGGGCCCCTCGCCCGTCCGGCTCGTGATCCACGGCAGCAGCGCGATCGAGAACGCGCCCCCCTCGGCGCCGGCCAGGTTCTGCTTGAAGCGCAGGCCGAACGTCACGGGGCCTTGGTCACTGCCGCCGCCGAGGGCATCGGGGTCGAGCGTGACGTTGAGCGGCGCGAGCAGCACCTGCACGTCCTGGCGCGCGGTGAGCCCGCGCTTGAGATTGAGCACGGCCGCCTGCCACGTGCGGGCGCCGCCGGGCTCGCGCGTCAGCGCCACCACATCGAGTTCGAGCTGCCAACGGCCGGGTGCCACCGACACCGGGCTCTCGGTGGCGTCGGGGCGGTCGGTCGCCATGTCGCGCGCCGCGCTCCTCGAGGCGGCGGACAGCAGCAGCGTCGTCAGGAGCAGGGCGGCGATCGGCGGACGCGGCGTCATGGGGCCTCCGGGTGAGCGGGTGCACGAGGAGCGCGGACGAACGTTAGATACGACTAATGCGGTCATTAGTCAAGGCTAATCATCGGCCGGCGGGCCGGCCGCCTCCAGCCCCCTCCCGCCGGGGGCCCGGCACGGTGCGCGGGCGTTTGCCGCCCGTTCGCACGCTCGGCTACCCTGCCCCGTCGCTCGTGCCACCGGAGGATCCCGATGCCCCAGATGACCATGGTCCAGGCCATCACCGACGCGCTCCGCACCGGGCTGCGCGACGACCCGCGCGTGGTCCTGCTGGGTGAGGACATCGGCCTCAACGGCGGTGTCTTCCGGGTCACCGAGGGCCTGCAGGCCGAGTTCGGCGCCGAGCGCGTGCTCGACACGCCGCTGGCCGAGAACGGCATCATCGGCGGCGCCATCGGCATGGCGCTCTACGGGCTCAAGCCGGTGGCCGAGATCCAGTTCGTGGACTTCATCTACCCGGCCTTCGACCAGATCGTGAGCGAACTGGCCAAGTTCCGGTGGCGCTCGGCCGGCCAGTACGCCTGCCCGGTGGTGGTGCGGGCGCCCTACGGCGGCGGCATCCGCGGCGGCCTCTACCACTCGCAGAGCCCCGAGGCGTATTTCGCGCACACCGCCGGGCTGCAGGTCGTGATCCCCTCGACGCCCTCGGACGCCAAGGGCCTGCTGCTCTCGGCCCTCGCCGGCGACG
>CAZMQP010000016.1:0-17444 GCA_964568385.1 uncultured bacterium | reverse complement strand
CGCCGCGCTCGCCGTGCGCGCCACCGCCCCGCGTCCCGCGCAGCCCGCCCACCAGCCCGGAGAGGGGCACGGCCTGCCGCGCGAGCGGAACGCGGTGCTGCACCAGGAGGAGATCCGCGGCCTCCACGGCGTGCCCAACATGGAGATCCTGCGCGGACTCCACGACGGCTCCGCGCCCGAGCCCGCGCGGCGCGCCCACGGCGCCCTCGTGCGCGAGCGCCTCGGCGGATTCGAACCCGACGTGATCGTGAGCTGGTCGCCCACCGCCCACCTGCGCGCCGCCTACCCCGAGGCGCTGATCCTGCACACCGAGAACGGGCTGTTCTCGCGGGCGCCCTACCCCGCGTTCCAGTACGCCGACGCCGGCGGCCTCTACGACCGCTCGCTGCTGGGCACGCATGCCGAGGCGCTGCGCGCGCGCGTGCCCGGCGCGCGCGAGCGCGCCTGGCTCGATGGGTTCCGCACCCGGGTGCGCGAGCAGCACCGCGCCCGCACGCGCTTCCAGCCCCTCGAGGACCAGTTGCGCGCGCGCTACCGGCGGCTGGTGCTGCTGCCGCTGCAATTCGCGGGCGAGGCGGGCTTCGACCTCAATGCCCCGTTCCGCAACCAGGGCGAGTACCTCTGGCACGTGTTGGAGCGCCTGCCGGAGGACGTCGCGCTGCTCGTGACCGAACACCCGACCGCCCACTGGGTGGGCGACCTCATCGACGAGGAGACGCGCGAGTACCTGGCCGCCGCGGCGCCGCAGGCGCACTTCATCCCGCTGGAGGCGGCCGCGCACGCCGGGCAGGTGCTGCTGCACCACTGCGATGCGGTGATCAGCGTGAGCTCGTCGCTCGGACTCCAGGCGCTGCTGTTCGGACGCACGCTGATCGCGCCGGGCCACAGCCACCTGCGGGCCTGGGCGCACTCGGACGATCCGTCGGCCGCCGCCGACGAGGCCGAGCGCCCCGACCTCGACGGCGCGATGGCGTGGCTGCTGCAGCACTACTTCGTGCGCGACGCGCGGTGGTTCGGCGACGCCGAGTGGCTCGACGGGCACCTGCGCCGCGCGCAGGCGCGCTGGCGCGCGGGCGAGCGCGGGCTCGCGTTCCACGAGGCCTGCGAGCCGCTCGAGTCCCTCGCGGCCGCGATGCACGACGCGCTCGCCTAGCCGCGCCAACCGCCGCGCGACGGAGCCTGCGCGCGGGCCCCTCGGACGTCACCTCGGGGCGTCGGTCGCCTGTCCGCGGTGGGCGGCGTCGGGGGCCTCGAGTTCCAGGCAGACGCCGTCCTCGCGCACCTCCCACAGCATGCGCCCCGAGAGCATGCGCACGAGCACCTGCTCCTCGTGCTCCCCGGTGAGCACGCGCCGCAGTGCCCGCAGCAGCGCGCCATGCGCGACGACCGCCGCCGGCGGCTCCCCGAACCCCGGCCCCGAGTCGCGCCACCACGGCGCCACGCGGCGTTCGACATCGGCGTAGCTCTCGCCCTCGGGCCACGGCGTCCCCCAGCGCGCCGCCTCGCGGCGGACAGCGAGCCCCGGGAAGCGGTCGGCGATGTCGCGCATGGTCAGCCCCGAGCACGCCCCGAAATCCATCTCGACCAGCGCCGCGGCGGTCTCGACCGCGGCGCCGCAGCGCTCGGCGATGCGCTCGGCCGTGCGCTGGGCGCGGCCGAGCGGGCTGGCGAAGACCCGGCGGACGCCGCGCGCGGCGCAGTAGGCGGCGAACGCGTCGGCACTCGCCTCGCCGCGGGCGGTCAGCGGCGAGTCGCCGCGCCCCTGCAGCCGGGCGGCGGCGTTCCACTCCGTCTCACCGTGACGCAGCAGCAGGACCGAGCGGGGCACCGGCGTGCAGGCCTCTCCAGAGCAGTTCGGCGAAGGCGAAGTCCTCGGGCGTGTTGATGTCCACCGCCTCGAGGCGCGACAGCGCGAGTCCGCGGCAGTGTGCCACATCCATCCGGCGGCCGAGCGCGCGCACCACGGCAGCCCGGTTGGCGTAGAGCCCGGTCGTCTCCCACGTCGTCGGCGCCAGGTCACGGCTGTTGGGGATGCGCCCGGCGGTGTCGAAGTACGCGGGGCGGCCGTCACGCCAGAGGTAGAGCGTGTCGGAGGTGACGCCGGCGACGCTGTGGACGCCGGGCTCCTCCAGCATCGCCAGGGCGCGGTCCACGCTGGCGGGCTCGAGGAACGGCGCGGTCGGGATGACCTGCACCACGAGTTCGGCCTGCGGGCGCGCGTGCGCCTGCCACCGCGCCAGGTCGTCGCCGGTGGCGGCGTTGCTCGCCAGCTCGGCGGGCCGCCGCAGCGGCGTGGCGCCGTGCTCGGCGCCGATGCGGAGGATCTCGTCGCTGTCGGAGTCGATCACCACCTCGTCCACGCGCGCGGCGGCTCGGGCGATGGCGATGGCGTGGGTGAACAGCGGCCGGTCCCCCAGCCACCGCAGGTTCTTGTTCGCCACGCGCTCGCTCACGCCCTTGGCGTGCACGAAAGCCACCACCCGCGCGCTCACGCCGCCCGCCTCGCCGCCAGCGCCATCCGGCGGGCCGCACCGTCACGGGCCGCTTCGCCGAAGCGCGCCTCGCCGCCGACGTGGCGGCGGCCGTAGCGCTGCTGCACGAGGAAGTCGCGCTCCTCGTTGCTCATCCCGAAGGCGCACGCGAACGCCTCGTCCGGCAGCTCGTCGTAGTGAGCCGGCAGCGGCTCTCCCGAGCGGACCACCGTCACCAGCCGCTCGAACTCGTCCGGCTCGAGGCTGCACTCGATGTGGTGGACGAACGAGTGCCGCGACAGGCAGAAGTGGCGCTCCACCATCTCGGCGCCCAGGTCCACGGCGGCGAAGCTGGCCGCCAGACCCTCCTCGTGCCCGGAGTACCCGACGTGCACGCGGCCGCCGGCGAACCGCTGACGCAGCACCTCGAGGTTGCCGAGCCGCAGGGACTCGGGCGGGCAGGGGTAGCGCGCGACGCAGTGCAGCAGGTGCAGGTCGTGGTGCGGGAAGCAGCCGAGCGCCGCGTCGATCTCCTGCAGCGTCGAGCCGGCCACCGACACGACGATGCCGGCATGGCGGGGCACCTGGCGCGCGACCTCCTCCAGGAACGGGCGGTTGCGCGCATTGGTCGAGGCCACCTTGTAGAGCGGCAGGTCGTAGCGGAGCAGGAACTCGAGCGACGGCAGGTCCTGGACGGTCGCGAACCAGCCGACCCCGAGCGCCCGGCAGCGGCGGTCGAACCGGTCGAAGTCCTCCTCGCCGAACTCGAACATGCTGCGGTAGTCGCGATAAGTCCGCCCGTACGGACTGGCGTAAGGCGCGTCGAGCTTGTCCTTCGAGTAGAAACGTTCGACGTCCTTGCGCTGCATCTTGATGAGGTCGCAGCCGGCGGCGTGCGCCAGATCCGTCATGCGCAGCAGGACGTTGAGGTTCCCCATGTGGTTGGTGGTGAACTCCGCCACGAATCGGGTCATGCTCACCACCTCCCGAGCTCGTGGTAGAGGCGCTCGGGATCGCCGCCCGCGACGCGGCGCCGCACCTCCTCCTCCTGCAGCGCGCGCGCCTCGGCCAGGTCGCAGACGGTCTCGGCGTGCTCGCGCGGGATCGCCAGGACGCCGTCGGCGTCGGCGAACAGCCAGTCGCCCGGATCCACGCGCACGCGGCCCTCGATGCCCGACAGCCACACCGGTCGCTGGGTCTCGACGATCTGCCAGCGGCCGAACGCATCGATCGGCTGGGCGCCGCGGCAGAACACCGGGAAGCCGTCGCGCTCGAGCAGGCGCACGTCACGCGTGAAGCCGTCGATCACCGCCCCGACGCAGCCGTGCTCGCGCGCCAGCCGGCCCGAGATGTCGCCGAAGTGCGCGACTCGGTCGTCGCCGCCGGTGTCGACCACCTGCACGCAGCCGGGCGTGAACGACCGGAACATCTCGATGCGCACGAGGTCGCGCACGTGCTCCGGGTCGCGCACGGGCTCGCCGCGGCAGGTGAACGCCGGCCCGCACACGACGCGCTGCCCGAGCGGCCACGCGGCGCGCACGGCATGGTGCACGACGAACGGGTGACTCAGCCGAAGGTCGAACTGCAGGGCGTCGTAGATGAGGCCGGCATAGAGCCGTTGGTAGCGTTCGGCGAGCGTCATGGCATCCTCAGGCGGCGGCGGCACGCCCCGCGAGCGACCGGACGGCCGCGCGCGCGACGGCGATGGGATGGGACCAGTCGCCCAGCGTGCGCTGGGCGGCGACGGTGATGCCGGTGTGGGCGTGCCGCCAGCGCCAGTCGGGCGCGGGCGGCGTGAGCACGACGGTGGGGACCCCGAGCGCCGACGACAGGTTCGGCACCGCGGTCTCGGTGGAGACCACCAGGTCGAGTCCGCCGATCACGTGCGCCGTGTCGAGGAAGTCCTCGGCGCCGGCCAGCGGGGCGGGCAGGCCGGCGGCGGCGGCCTCGTGCTCGCGCACGCCCTTGTGCAACGACACCCACTCGACCCCGGTCTCCTCGAGCAGCGGCTCGAAGGCGGCGAGCGGGGCCGAACGGATGGCGTCGAAGGCGTAGCGGGGATTGCCCGCCCAGTTGAGGCCCACGCGCGGCCGCGGCGATCGCGGGCGCGGCGGCGCCAGCGGCAGCCACGGCGCCGGCGGGAAGTCCTCGCGCACACGCACCCCCGCATGATGCGCGAGGCTCATGATCGAGACGTGCGCCGCCGGTTCGAGCCCGGCGGCCGAGGTCACGACGCGCAGGGCGGGGAAGGCGGCCGAGAACAGCCGCGCGAGCGGCGGCGGCGCCAGCACGGCCACGTCGCGGGCGCGGCCGGCCAGCGCCGGCAGGAACCCGCACATGAGCAGCGCATCGCCGAGTCCCTGCTCGGGCACCACCAGCAGCAGGCCGTCCACGGACTCCCCCTGCCAGAGCCGCCCGAGCCCGGCACCCGGATCCGAGAGCTCGAGGCGCGCCTCCATGCGCGCCAGCCCCTCGGCGAGTTCGCCTCG
This sequence comes from uncultured bacterium, assembly GCA_964568385.1. Classification (GTDB taxonomy): domain Bacteria; phylum Eisenbacteria; class RBG-16-71-46; order RBG-16-71-46; family RBG-16-71-46; genus CADEFY01. Next base: position 12,484 of record CAZMQP010000016.1, on the reverse strand, counting down.
CTGCGCCAGGATGAAGCCGGCGTTGAAGCGGGCCGTCGGGTGAGCGGCGGCCGGGGCGAGCACCGCCAGCCCCTCGTCGGTGCGGCCGAGGGCGGCGAGCGCGAGCGACAGCCCGAGGCGCGCGGCGAGCGAGCCGGGCTCGAGCCGCATCGCCGCCTCGCCCGCCGACACCGCGGCCTCCCACTCCCCGAGGCGGTGCAGCACCGTGGCGAGATTGACCAGCGTGCCCGCGTGCGCCGGCCGCACCGCGAGCGACTCGCCGAGATGGCGCAGCGCGGCCGCGTGGTCGCCTTCGGCGAGCGCGGCGCGCCCGAGCAGGTCGAGCAGCGAGGCGCGCCCGGGCGCGAGCTCGAGCGCCGCGCGCGCCTCGGCCGCGGCCTCGTCCCACCGCTGCAGGCGCGCCAGCGTCTCGGCGTGGGCCTCGCGCACGGCGGCGTCACGCGGCGCCAGTTCGGCCGCGGCCTGCAGGTCGCGCCTCGCCGCCGTGAAGTCCCCGCGGCGGAAGTGCGCCACCCCGGCCTCGTAACGCCGGATCGCCCGCCTCACGGCGCCGCCAGCGTGACGAAGGCGTCCACGTGCACGCGGCCGTCGATGGCGGTCAGCCCCAGGCTCGGGGTCGCGACGAGCGGCGGGTTCTGCCGCACCACGGCCCAGCCGCCCTCGAGCCGCTCCATGCCCGACATCTCGAGCGCCTCGGCCGGGAACTCCCACTGCCGTGTGCCGTCCTCCTCGACGACGCTGACGCGGATGCCCGCCCAGCGCACCAGTTCGCCGGGGAAGCCGACGCTGAACGCGTAGCGATGGTGCGACTCGCCGCTCACGCGCATCGTGAGCCGCTTCCATGCGCGGCCGTGGCTCGACAGGGTGAGCGAGTCGACGCGGGCCTGCCCGGCGTGGAAGCCATCGCCCGTGTCCCAGTAGAACGCCAGCGGCCGCGGCGGCGCGGCCGAGTCGAATGCGGCCGGCTCGGCGGCGCGCAGGAAGATCGAGGCCACCGCCGCGCCGAGCGACGGCGAGCGCAGGTGCGCGTAGCCGCAGGGCCAATACAGCCGGGAGGACGGCAGGCTGGCGAGCTGGTGGGCCGACAGGTGCTCGGCCTCCCACGCGTGCAGCCCCGCCGGCTCGGTGAGCGCGCGCATGCGCTCGGAACCGAGGTTCTCGTCGTGCACCCAGCCGCCGAACCACTCGAGTTCGGCGGGGGTCGGACGCGCCACCGCGCGCACCAGGATGCCCTGGGCGAGGCCGCGCAGCAGCGACGCCTCCGGCGCCCCGTGGCGGGCACGGTGCGCGGCCCACGCCCGCGCGAACCGCAGCACGCCGGCCTGCACCGAGCGGATGGCGGCGGACTGCGCCGGCGGCAGGTGGCGCTCCGCCAATACCGGTGTGCCGTCGGCGGCGTGCCCCATCGTGCTGCCGCAGTCCGCCATCATGGCCTGCTCCACCACCTCGGGCGAGCGCATGAAGGTGTGGCTGACGCGGATGGGCTGCGCCTGGTCGGCGAGCCAGCCCTCGAGCCGGGCGCCCGTCTGCTGCGTGCGGTCGGCGTTGCCGCCGGTCACGAGGTAGAGCCCGTGCAGCCGCAGCCGCGGCCGCTCCTCGGCGAGGATCCGGTGCAGGGCGCCCTGGATGGTGCCCGTGTAGCCGAGCTCCGTGATCAGCGCCGCGCCCTCGCGCCGGCCGCCGCCGATGGCGTCGAGGTGCGCCAGCAATCCGGCGCGCGCGGCGCCGCACACCTCGCGGATGCGCCGGGCGAGACCGGCGTCGCGCGCCAGCCGCTGCGCCAGCACACCCGCCTGCCGCTCGTCCACCGGAAGCGAGCGGTCGAGCCCGGGCAGCGCGTCGGCGGGCAGGCCCAGCTGGTCGAGCAGGGTGCCGAGCGGCGCCGGCGTGGGCCGCCGCAGGAACGCGGCGAGGTCGGCCGCGCTCGCCGAGCCGACGCTGGCGCGCAGGGCCACGTAGCGCGAGACGAAGCACTCCTGCGCCGGGAGCGCCGGGTCGGCCTCGGCGAGCAGGGCCCGGATGAGCCGCCCCTCGCGCATCAGGCACCACACCACTTCCGCCTCCAGCGCGCGGGCGCGGGCCGCCACCCACTCGCCGAACCCCGTGAGCACGGGGCCGAGCACGCCGGCGCCCCATACCTCGTGCGCGTCCTCGCTCTGCGCCATGACCTGCCCGCGCAGGCTCGTCCAGCCGTGGTCCTCGCTGCGGATCAGCTCGGCGCGCGACTCGAGCGTGTGCGGCAGCTCCGCCGCGAGGCCCTCGGCGAGGTCCTCCGGCGCCTTCGGGAAGGGGAAGGCGGCCAGTCCCAGCCGGCGCGCCGCCTCGATGTCCGCCTGCGGATGGTCGCCGACGTGGAGCACGCGCGAGGCCGGCGCCCCGAAGTGCTCGAGCACGAGCCGGTGCAGCCCCGCCGACTTGGACAGACCCTGCTCGCACGAGGCGAGCACGAGATCGGGCGAGAGCCCGGTGAACCGCCGCAGCGTGGCGGCGTCGAAGTAGGTGTCGGACACGAGCGCCAGGCGGAGGCCGCGCGACTGCGCCCGGCGCGCCAGATCCACCATCGGCGCGTGGGCGCGCACGAGCTCGCCCTCGAGCCGGAGCTCCTCCTCCATCCACTCGCGCGCCGACCCCGACCGGCGGAGTCCGGACGGGAACGCGTCCCAGATGGCCGCGAGCGTCACCTCGCGGCTGGCGACGGCCTGTCGCGCACGATCCTCGGCCGCGCGGCGCGCCATCGCGAACCCGGCGTCGCTCACCGACTCGGCGAGCCAGCCGCGCGCCCGCAGTCGTGGCGCCAGTAGCAGGAAGGCGTCCGAGGGTTGCGGCACACCCCGCCACACCAGCGTGTCGAACACGTCGAGGCTGAGGACGTCGAAGGCTCCGGAGTCCACCAGCGCGACCAGCGCACGGATCCGCAGATCCGGATCGCAGCTCACATCCTCGATCGTCCCGGCGGGTTCCACGACACGAGCCTCCATGCGGTCCACTCCCGGGGGAGTGCGTCCGTTCGCGCGTGCGGGGACGCGCGTGGCCACGCATGGAGGGGACAGGGTGGCACTGTCCCCCGGGTCATCGGCCGGTCGCCGTGCGGAATGCAGTCCCGCCGGGCCGAAGCCGCCACGTGGCGGCAGGAGCGGCGTTTAGGTGTCCGCCGCCCCCCCCCCACGGCGCCGCTCCTCTAGAAGAGGGCGTCGTCGTGGGGTGCGGACGCGCCGGCGCCTGCCGCCGCCGGCTCGCCCGAGCCCGGCTCGGTCAGCGTCTCCAGCATCGGCCGGATCTCGATGGCGCGCGTCTCCAGGAGCACGCCGAACACCGAGCCGTCGGCGCAGCGGAAGCTGGCCCGCAGGTCGGGCACCGCCTCGGCCGGCACCGCCTCGGCGCGGATCTCGGGCAGCCCCATGTGCAGGTCGAATCCGCGCGACAGCAGGCTCGACCGCAACCGCCCGCCGATGGTGTTGGCGAGTTCGCCCAGCAGTTCGCTCGCGCCCTCGTCGAAGCTCATCGCCGACTGCGCCGCGAGGCCGGCGATCGCCTCGACCTCCTGCCGGCCGCTGACGATGCGCACCGAGAGCGCGATGCCGGTGTCGGGGTCGGAGAGCAGCAGTTCCGCGTGCACGTCGCAGGGCGCGAGCGCGGCGCCCTCGATCCCGAGGTCCTCGGCCTCGTGGCCGACCATCACGCCGATGGTCTGCTGCGTCGCGCTCACGACCTCCTCGCGCAGCCCGGCGCCCACGAGTTCGCGCAGGCGGTCCACGGGCAGCTGCTCGCGCAGCACCACGCGGCGGAACTCGTCGAGGAAGCTCTGCGGCACGAACGACTTGCGCATCGCGCCGTTGAACCGCTGCGCCTGGTCGGAGCTCAGCTCGCCCGACTTCGACATCAGGAAGAACTGCGGCATGCGGCTGCCGGAGTCCACCGCCAGACGGCGGATGACGTCCACCAGCAGGTCCTCGGTGAGCATCGGCAGCCCCTCGGCGAGGCAGATGACGCTCGGGCGCGTCACCGCGTCCTTGTAGATCATCGCGGCGGCGGTGCTGGTCGGGGACTCCAGCACCTCGAAGCCCGACTCCAGCAGCGGCCGGGCGAACGCGAGGAAGTTGGGGTCGTCGTCCACCATCAGCATCACGTTGGCCGTGCGGCTGTTCGTGCGCTGCCGCCACTGCGTGACCCGCACCAGCAGGTTGCGGATGCGCGGCAGGATCTCGACGGGATTGATGGGCTTGATGAGGAAGTCGGCCACGCCCAGCCCCACCATGCGGTGCACGTTCTCGCGCGTGCCGGCGGAGGTGACGCACAGCACCGGGATGTCCGCCCGGTCGGGCGACTGCCGCACCACCGCGAGGAAGTCCGGCCCGCTCAGGATCGGCATGCCGATCTCGAGCACGATGAAGTCCGGGTCGGCGGTCTCCATGAGGCTCAGCGCCACGAGGCCGTTCTCCGCCTCGATGACCTCGACATTTACGTGGCTCAGCAGCCGCTTGACCGCGGCGCGAGCCGTGCGGTCGTGATCGACGACCAGTGCCTTCATGCCCATCGCCTCACCCCGGGGTCGGGAGCCTGTCGGGTGCGCCGGGTCCGGCGCGTTCCGTTCTCGTAGTCTCGGCCGCTGCCCATGCGGCTTGACGGCCGGCCGCCGACCCATTGCAGAACGCCCGGCCCGCCGCTGGTCCGCGCCCCCGCTTCAGCCGCCGCCGCTTCCTCCGATACTGGGCTCCGAACCAGGCGCCGGACCCCTCTCGCAGGCCGCGGAGATCCCCTTCGAATGTTCATCCTGATCGGCTTCCTCGTGGTGATCGGCTCCGTCGTGGGCGGTTTCACGATGGCCGGCGGCCAGGTCGCCTCGCTCTTCCACGCCTCCGAACTCGTGTCCATCTGCGGCACGGCCATCGGGACGGTCTTCATCTCGACGCCGCCCGCCGTGCTCAAGGCGACGCTGGCCAAGGTGCTGGCCGTGCTCAAGCCGTCCCCGTTCGGCAAGCCGCTCTATCTCGAGGCGCTGCGGCTGCTCTACGAGCTGTTCCAGACCGCGCGCAAGGACGGGCTGGTGGCGATCGAGTCGCACATCGAGAAGCCGCACGAGAGCAGCATCTTCAAGAAGTACCCCCGGCTGCAGCACGAGCATCACGCCATCGAGTTCCTGTGCGACTCGCTCCGGCTCGTGCTGGTCGGCAGCGTGCCCCCGCACGACCTCGAGGGCATGATGGAAGCCGAGATCGACGTGCATCACGAGGCCGACGCGAAGACCGTGGGCGTGGTGCAGAAGGTGGCCGACGCCCTCCCGGGCATCGGCATCGTCGCCGCCGTGCTCGGCATCATCGTCACGATGAGCAAGATCGCGGGGCCCATCGAGCAGATCGGCTACTACGTCGGCGCCGCCCTCACGGGCACGATGCTGGGCGTGCTCTTCGCCTACGGCTTCCTCGGGCCGCTCTCCACCGCCATGGAGCAGGCCAACTCGAGCGAGGGCCGCTTCTACGCGTTCCTCAAGGCCGGGGTCACCGCGTTCGCCAAGGGCTTCTCGCCGATCGTCTCGATCGAGTTCGCACGCCGCGCCGTGTTCGCGGATGACCGGCCCACCTTCGCGGAGATGGAGAACGCCGTGAAGGGCACGAAGCACTGAGTCCGCCGTCATGAGCGCCCGTCCGAACAAGGAGCGCGAGGTCCCGGTCCGCATCATCTACCGCAGGAAGCGGGGCGGGCACGGGCATCACGGCGGCTCCTGGAAGGTGGCCTTCGCGGACTTCATGACCGCCATGTTCGCCATGTTCCTGACGCTGTGGCTGGTCAACCAGAGCTCCGACGTCAAGTCGGCCATCGCGGGCTACTTCCAGGATCCGCTCGGTCACGCCGACGAGTACGGCAGCTCGATCGTCCCCGGCGACGGCGCCCAGGCGCAGGTCTCGCGGCCCCTCGACCAGCGCGACGTGCTCGACCTGCGGCTCGACCGCATCGAGAGCATGGCCGAGCGGCTCACCAGCGTCATCGAGTCGCTGCCCGCGTTCGACGGCCTCGAGGCGTACGTGAAGGTGAGCGTGACCGAGGAGGGCCTCGAGGTGCAGCTGCTCGAGGACTCGCTCGGGGTGTTCTTCAACTCGGGCAGCCCCGACCCCAGCCTGCGCGGCCGGCAGATCCTCGCCATGCTCGGCCAGGAACTCGGGCATCTGCCGAACCCCGTGCGCATCCAGGGCTACACCGACGCCCTCCCCTACTCGGGCAGGGCCGGCTACGGCAACTGGGAGCTGAGCGCCGACCGGGCCAATGCCGCGAGGCGCATCCTGACGCGCAACGGCGTGGACGACGCGCAGATCGTCGAGATCCGCGGGCATGCCGACCGCGAGTTGCACGACGCCGCCAACCCGTTCTCGGCCTCGAACCGGCGCGTCACCATCACGGTGCTGTTCACGCCGGAGGAACGCGCCGCGAAGGCGTCCTCCGACTCCGTGCGCGCGGGGAAGGCCGCCGCCACGGCCGCCGCCGCCCGCCGCGCACCGCCCGCCGCGATGTCCCCCGCGATCGCCGAGTCCTCCCATGAGTGAGCGCGCCACGGTCCTGCTCGTGGGCGAGGACGGGGCCGGCATCACGGCCTTCCGCACCGCCGTCGGACGCGACGCGCGCTGGCGCCTGCTCATCGCGCCCGACGCCGCCTCGGCCCTGCGGATCGCCGCCGCCGAATCGCCCGACCTGATCGTGCTGGCGCATCACGAGTCGGGTTCCAACGGCCTCGACCTCTGCCGCCGGCTGCGCGAACTGCCCGCCATCGCGGGCGCGAGCGTGGTGCTGGTGGTGGACGCGGCCGCCGGCGAGTCGCTGCGCGCGGGCGAGACCTACGGCGTGGACGACCACCTCACCCGCCCGCTCGCCCCCGCGGCGATCGAGGTGCGGCTCCGCGCCGTGTGGCGCCAGCGCACGCTCGCGGCCGAGCGGCACCGCGCCGAATCCGAGGCCGCGTCCCTGCGCAAGGCGATGGCGGGGCACTTCGAACGCACCCTGGCGCTGCTCGGCGAGATGCTCGCGATGCGCCTGCCGGGCTCGGCCGAGCGCGGCGCCCGAGTGGCGGAGCGCGCGCTGCAGGTGGCCGCGCGTTTCGGCGTGCCCGACGAGCACCTGCCGGACCTCGCCATCGCGGCGCGCCTCCACGAACTCGGCCGCATGCTGAGCCCCGACCCTCCGTCCGGGCCCGCCACCGCCCCCGCCTCCTCGCTCGCGCACTGGCACCACCTGGCCTCCACGCACGCGCTGTTCGTCAAACTGCCGGGGCTCGAGGGCGCCGCCGAGCTGATCGAGGGCTTCTGCGAGAACTGGGACGGGACCGGGCATCCGCACCACCGCCAGCAGGGGCAGATCCCGCTGCGCAGCCGCATCCTGCGCGCCGTGGTGGACTTCTTCGACACGCTGGCCGCCTCGGGCGGCACCGCGACCGAACCGGTGCTGGACGAACTGCAGGCGCACGCCGGCACCCGCTACGACCCGATGGTGCTGGTGCACCTGCGCGCGGTGCTGCACGGCGCGCTCGACGGGGACGTGCAGGGCGACCGGCGCGTGCTGCCGGTGCCCGCGCTCGAGGGCGGGATGGTGCTCGCGGAGGACCTGCTCTCGCCCGCCGGCGTCAAGCTGCTCGCGCGCGACCCGCGGCTGACCCAGCCGACCCTCGACCTCATCCTGCGGCGGCACGCGGACGACCCGATGGTGCAGGGCGCGGTCGTCCGTCGGACCTGACCCGCGGCGGTGGACAGTCGGCCCGGGCCGCGACTACGGTCCGCCCGGCATGGATCCCGACCACTTCCGGGCGCTGCTCGACGCCCATCGCGCCCGGCTGACGACCTCGGTCCTCCGCGGGCTCTCGCACGAAGTCGCCAACAGCGTGCAGATGCTGTCGCTCGATGCGCCCTCGGCGGGCGCGCTCGAGGCCGCGCGCGAGCGCCTGACGCGCGCGGCGGCGCTTCTGGCCTCGCTGGCGCGGGCGGACGATCCGGATCCGGGCCCCAGCCTGCTGCCCGAGATCATGGCCGAGGTGCTCCAGTGGCAGGCGCTGCAGAGCGGCCTGCCCGAGGCGCGGATCGACTGGGAGGCACCGCGCGGGCTGCCGGCGCTGGCGATGGGCCATGGCCTCGCGCGCACGCTGCTGCTGCTGGTGACGACGTGCGCCAAGACGGGCGGGGCCCGGCGGATCGTGTGCCGCGCCGAGAGCGCCACGGAGGGCGTGCGCATCGAGTTCCGCGGAGACGGGCTGCCGCCGCCCGAGGCTGCGCTCGCCGGGTTCGTGAGCGCCGCGGGCGCGTCGTGGACCGCGGACGCCGCGGACCGTCAGTCGCTGGTGCTGCCGGCGGCTCCGGTCAGAGGATCCGCATGAGGTCCTGCATCATCTCGTCGGCCACCGAGATGAGCCGCGCAGCCGCCTGGTAGGCCTGCTGCTGACCGATGAGGTTCACCATCTCCTCGTCGATGGACACGCCGCCCACCGCCTGGCGCGACTGGTCGGCGCGCTCCACCAGCACCACGTCGGCCTCGAAGTCCTGCCGGCTGCCCTGCACCTCGAGCCCGATGCCCGACGCCATGCCGACGTAGAACTCGCGCAGCGTGCGGCCGCCCAGGGACACGACCCCGGTGGTCGCCAGCCCCGCGAGGCTCGCGGCCACGCCCCCATCGCCGGGGGCGTTCACCGAGGCGGCGGCGATGTTGTCGCTCGAGGCGCGTACCGCGGCCGACAGCGAGATCGTCGAGGCCGTCACCCCCGCCGGATCGAAGAAGTCCACGCCCGTCGTGCCGTTGAGCGTGTAGCCCGCCGAGTGCAGCGCGTTGAACTCGGTCACCAGCGACCGGGCGAGCTGGTCGAGCTGCGCCTGCACGGCGGGCAGCTTGTCCTGCGTCAGCTCCGCGAGCGCGCGGAGCGAGCCCGAGCGGGCATCCATCGGCTGGCCGCCCGGCTGCGTCACCAGGCCGAAGCCCGCGCCCACCGTGGCCACGGCGATCGCGGTCACGCGCTTGCCGTCCACCAGCATCTGGTCGCCCGCGAGCAGCGCCACGGTGCCGTCGTCGCGCGACAGCACGCGCACGTCCACCAGCTGTGCGAGCTGGTCCACGAGCAGGTCGCGCTGGTCCATGAGGTCGGCGGCGGTGTGGCTGGGGCCGCCGAGCGCGAGGATGCGGCCGTTGAGATCGCCGATCTGCTCGGTGAGCCGGTTGGCCTGGTCCGTCTGCACGCGCATGTCGTCGTAGGCGGCCTGGCGGATGCTCGACACCGTGCCCGCGAGCGATCGCAGCTGCTGCGTCATGCGGCCGGCGGCCTGGCGGACGAGTTCGCGATTGGGGGCGCTGGCGGGATCGCCGGCGAGGTCGGAGAACGCGCGGAAGACGCCGTCGAGCGCCGAGGCCAGACCGGTGCTGGAGGGCTCGCCCAGCGTCGACTCGACGCGGCCGAGGTAGTCGTAGAGCGTACCCGAACGGCCCATGCCGCCACTGTCGGTGCGGAAGCTGGTGTCATAGAAGAAGTCGCGCGTCCGCTGGATGCCGGTGGCGGTGACGCCGCGGCCGAGGGAGTAGAGCGGTCCCCACTGCGCCGTCTCGGGCGTGAGCAGGAGCTTCTGCCGCGTGTACCCCGGCGTGTTCGCGTTGGCGATGTTGTGCGCCGTCACGTCCATCGAGCGCTGGTGGATGAACAGGGCCGAGCGCGCGATGCTGAGGAGGCTGGAGAGCGACATCTCAGGCCTTCCGGTCGAGCAGGAAGCCCGGCTGGCCGTCGGCGGCGCGATCCCCCGTGCGGTAGACCGGCTCCGGCTCCGCCGTGGACGAGAACAGCGCCTGCAGATAGGCGTCCCCCGACTCGACCGTGCGGCGCAGCACGCGCTGGTGCACGGCGGCGTCCGTGGCCGCCGACTCCGCCTCCGCGCGCAGCGCCCGCCTCGCCGCCTCGAGCGCCGGCGGCAGCGAGCCGCCGAGGCGGGCCGGCAGGTCGGCGAGCAGCGTGTCGGGCGGCACGCCGAGCGCGTCGAGCGCCGCCACGCGCACGGTGCGCGCGCGCTCCATCGCCTGCAGGGTCTGCGCGACGCGGTCGCACGTCTCCTGCACCGCGGCCGTGTCGCAGGCGGCGATGGCCGCCCGCTGGACCGCGAGCGTCTCGCGCAGGTCGCGCACCAGCGCCAGCTCGCGCTGGATCCCGTCGGTCAGGTGGTCGAGCGCGACCGAGGGGGCCTCGCTCGGACGCTCGGATCTCAGGCTCGTGCTCATGGGGTCTCCGGGGCGGTGGAGACGGGGGTCTCCGGGGGCAGCCGTCGCGCCATCTGGCGGTAGATGGCCTCGCCGATCCCGTTGCGGGAGCGGCGCGCGGCCTCCTGCGCCATGCGCTCGTCGAACAACTCGGTGAACACGCGCTCGCCCGGCGAGGCGCCGGACAGGCCGCCCTCGGCACTGCTCTCGCGCATGGACTTGAGCAGCTGCCCGAGGAACACGCCCTCGAGCTGCCGCGCGGCGGCGCGCAGCCGGGCGTGCGGACTCGGCGCCGGCGCGGGCGCCGCGACCGTTGGACCCGTGATCCGGCTCATCGCACCACCACGTCGGCGCGCAGGGCGCCCGCGGCGCGCAGCGCCTCGAAGATGGGGGCCATGTCCTGCGGACGGATGCCGGCGGCATGCAGCCCGGCGGCGACGGTCTGCACGCTGGCGCTCGGCTCCATCCGCACCAGTCCCTCGGTGCGGCCGCCGGCGGACGCGGGCGGAGAGGCGCCGCCGATCTGCAGCGTCAGTCCCTGGTGGTGCACGACGGCGCTGCCCACCGACAGTTCGCCGCCCGCCACGACCGTGCCCTCGCGGGCGTCGATGATGACGCGCGAGGGGACCGGTGCGCGCACGCGCAGCGTGTCGAGGGCCGCGAGGAACGCGAGCGGGTCGCCGGCCGGGTCCACGGCGACGGCGCCGGGATCGAGCACGCGGGCGCGGCCCGGACCGAACGCCGCCTCGACCGCCTGCGCGATGCGCGTGGCGGTGACCAGGTCGGGATCGCGGAGCACCAGTTGGCGCGGCGTCGGCGGCAGCGTCTCGGGGTCGGCCTCGAGCACGCCGCCCTCGGGGATGCGCGCCGAGTTGCCCCGGCGCGACACGGCGCGGCCGCCGTCGTCGGGCAGGAACAGCGCGCCCTGCGCCGTGGCCACCGGGTCGCGGCCGGCATCCTCCACCAGCGGCGTCATCCACAGCACGCCGCCGCGCAGCGAGGCGGCATCCCCCAGCGCCGACACCTGCACGTCGAAGCGGCCGCTGGCGCGCATCCACGGCGACACCTCGGCGCTCACCAGCACGGCGGCGACGTTGCGCAGGCGCAGCTGCTCGGCGGGCACCTCGATGTCGAACCGGCGGAGCAGGTTGACGACCGACCGCACCGACGGCGTGCCGCCGCCGGCGAGGCCGAAGCTGCGGTCCCCGGTGCCGTCGAGGCCGGTCACCAGCCCATAGCCCACCAGGCGGCGCGGCACCGCGCCGGGATGGCGCGTGAGGTCGGCGATGCGCGGCTGCGCGGCGGCGAGCGACGGCGCCCAGGCGAGGCACCACAGGAGGAGGACGAGCAGGCGCGGTCGGCTCATGGCCACAGGATCCCCAGGATGGAGCCGAGGATTCCGGTCCTCGGCGCGAGCTTCTTGCCCTTGTAGGTGATGACCGCGTCCACGATCTCGTCGGAGGGCACGGTGTTGCGCGGAGAGACGTCCTGCGGGCGCACGGAGCCGGTCAGCAGCACCTCCTGGAGGCGTCCGTCCACCGTCACCTTCTTGCCGCCCGCGATGCGGAGCAGCCCGTTGGGCTCGACCTCGACCACGCGCACCGACAGCACGGCGGTCAGATCGCCGAGCCGGCTCGCCTCGCCGATGTCGCGCGAGTCGCTCTTCATGCCGGCCCCGAACGACTTGTTGGGCCCGACGCGCGCGTCCTCGCCGATGCCGGCATTGAGGTCCGCCCGCTGCGAGCGATGGCCGGTGGCGACCGTCGAGACGCGTTCGCGCGCCGCCGTCCGCTCGTCCACCACCACGGTGAGCACGTCCCCGACGCGCAGCGACACGCGGTCGCTGAGCCAGTCGGCGCGGCGGATCCGCGGCGGGGGCGGCGGCGCGGCCGCGACGGCGGCGGCCGTCCCGGCGGGTGTGACCGAGGCGCTGTCGGCGGGCGTGCCCGTCTGCGCCACGGCGGTCGCGGGCCAGACGGCGAACAGCAGGGCGAGTGCGGCCGATCGCAGGCGGCGGCTCATCGCTCCGCTCCGCTCATGAGTTCGGCGCGGCCCGGCGCGGTCACCCGGCCCTCGAGACGGGCGGGCCGCTCCTCGCGGCGCGCGCGCAGGCGCTCGCCTCTGCGGGCGGCGTGCAGGGCGATGCCGATGACCGACACCTCCACGTCCCCCGAGTGCCACTCGAAACGCACCGCCTCGCCGGGCAGCACGTCCGGGGGCGGCTCGGCCGCGGTCACCGTCACCGGTTCGCCCGCCGCGAGCGGCCGGCGCACGCGCCAGC
>CAZMQP010000015.1:0-18067 GCA_964568385.1 uncultured bacterium | reverse complement strand
GTTCGACGTCGGACGGGCGCCCGGCCCCGACGGGTCGGGCGAGACCGACTATCTCGTGATGGAACTGGTCGAGGGCGAGACGCTGGCGCAGCGGCTCACCAAGGGCGCGCTGCCGCTGGCCGAGGTGCTGCGGATCGGCGCGCAGATCGCCGATGCGCTCGACCGGGCGCATCGCGCCGGCGTCATCCATCGGGACCTCAAGCCCGGCAACGTCATGCTCACCAAGAGCGGCGCCAAGCTCATGGACTTCGGCCTCGCCCGCGAGACCGGCATGGCGGGCCCGGGGAGCGGATCGCGCATGTCCGCGCTGTCGCACTCGCCCACGCGCGCCGCCCCGCTGACCACCGAGGGCACCATCATCGGCACGTTCCAGTACATGGCGCCCGAGCAGCTCGAGGGCGCCGAGGCCGACGCGCGCTGCGACCTGTGGGCGCTCGGCTGCGTGCTCTATGAGATGGCCACCGGCAAGCGGGCCTTCGAGGGCCGCAGCCAGGCGTCGCTGATCTCGGCGATCATGACCTCGCAGCCCCCGCCCGTCTCGCAGATGGCGCCGCTCGCGCCGCCGGCGCTCGACCGGCTGGTCGCGCGCTGCCTCGCCAAGGACGTGGACGACCGCTGGCAGTCGGCGCGCGACCTCATGCACGAGCTGCGCGCGATCGGCGATCCGGGCACCGGCAGCGTCACGGGTGCGCCGGCCGTGGCGCGTCCGCGGCGGCGCGCGGCGATGGCCTGGCCGGTGGTCGCGGCCGCGGCGGCGGCTTTCGCCGCAGGCGCCGCGCTCATCCTGCTGCTGCAGCGCGGGGAGCCGGCGGCCGGGCCCTACGTGCTCGATGTGCCAGTGCCGAAGGGCCAGACCGTGGTCGGCAACGCCGGCGACATCGCGCTCTCCCCCGATGGCCGGACGGCCGCGCTCTCGCTGTCCGACTCCGCCGGCGTCTCGCGGCTCTGGCTGCGGCCGCTGGATGGCGCGGCCGCCACCCCGATCGAGGGCACCGAGGGCGCGCTGATGCCGTTCTGGTCCGCGGACGGCAAGTCCCTCGGGTTCTTCGCCGGCGAGCAACTGCGCCGGGTTCGGCTCGCGGGCGGCAGCTCGCAGGTGCTGTGCCGGGCGGCCGGCGGCCGCGGCGGCACCTGGGGGGCGAACGGCGTCATCCTGTTCACGCCCGACGCCGAAGGGCCGGTCTTCCGCGTCTCCGACCAGGGCGGCACGCCCGAGGCGGTGACCAAGGTGGACACGGCGCGCGGCGAGATCGGCCATCGTTACGCGCGGTTCCTGCCGGACGGACGGCGGTTCCTCTACGCGACGCTGCCCGCCAGGGATGGCGAGCACGACATCTTCCTCGGCGAGCTCGGCTCGACGAAGGCCAGGTTCGTGATGCGCTGCGACGGCGTGCCCACCTACACGCGTGACGGCTGGCTGATCCACCGGCGCAACCGGCTGCTGGCGGCGCAGCGCTTCGACCCGGGCTCGGCACGGCTGAGCGGCGAGCCGATCCCCCTGATCGAGGCGGGCACGCTCACCGGGTACCAGGCCATGCCGACCTCCTGGTGCACGGACGGCGGCCTGCTGCTGACCCTCAGCCCCTCGGACCAGATCCTCGAACTGACGGCGCGGGCCCGAGGCGGCGCGAGACTGCAGGCGCCGACGTTCGTGAACCGCCTCGGGGGCGGCCGCCTTTCGCCCGACGGCCGCCGGCTCGTCTTCCCGCTGGGCGCACCCAACCACTCCAACAACTCCGGCTGGAACCTGTGGACGTTCGATCTCGACCGGGGGCTCGCCGGCCAGCTCACGTTCGATGGCGCCGGCAACTTCAGTCCGAGCTGGTCGCCCGACGGCCGCGAGGTGGTCTATCACTCGAACGTGTCGGGCTCCTACGCGCTCTACGTGAAGGAAGTGGACAGCGCCGCCGAGCCGCGGATGATCCACAAGCCCGAGGGGCTCATCATCGAGGCGCACGATTGGACGAGCGACGGCCGATACGTGATCTACTCGGTCACGCACTCCAGGACGGCGCAGGACCTCCACCTGCTCTCGATGGATGGCAGCGGCCGGACGAAGCCGCTGTTGACGAGCATCGCGAACGAGAAGGAGGCGCAGGTCTCCCCCGATGGCCGATGGATGGCCTACACCTCGGACGAGAGCGGCCGCGATGAGGTCTACGTGGCCGCGTTCCCGGGTCTCGGCTCCAAGCGACAGGTGTCGCTGGCCGGTGGCGGGTCGGCACGCTGGCGAGCCGACGGGCGGGAACTCCAGTTCGTCGCTTCGACCGGGGCGATCATGGGCTGCGAGGTCAGGCCCGGCGATCGCATCGACACCGCGGAGCCGGTGCCCCTGGTGCCCCCCTCCGGCGAGTTCAGGCGCTGGGCCGGAACGACCCCGGATGGCCGGTTCCTCTTCTTCGAACGCCCCTCCGGCTCGCGCGCGTTCCAGCCCATCGCGGTCATCGGCTGGCGCAAGCTGCTCGCCGCGTCGAAGTGAGGGCGGCGCCGCAACGCGAGGCTGACGGCCGCGATGGCCGCGGTCGAGCGCTCGCTCCGGGCGGCGTTCCTCCCGCGTTCCGGCCGGCTCGGGACGCGCGATCGGCCCTGAGCGCTCCGGTGGAATCCCCCTTGCCGCAGGGCCGGGGCGGGCCTAGCCTGCAGTCACTCCGCTGAAGCGTGACACCTCCCCCGCCGCCGGCCCCGGCGCGCGGGCGAGACCTCGCCCCCCGCGCTGGAGCACATCCAAGGCGCGATGCCGTCCCGATGGACGCGTGGTGCCCTGCCCGGCCCCCCTCACCAGGAGCGACCCATCATGAAGCGCACCTTCACCCTCGCCCTCTCGCTCGCCGCCACCTGCATCGCCTCGAGCGCCTTCGCCGTGGGCAACGTCGTCGTCAGCCAGATCTACGGTGGCGGCGGCAATTCCGGCGCCGCGTGGTCCCACGACTACGTCGAGATCTACAACCGCAGCGGCGTCTCCCAGAACATCGGTGGCTGGGCGATCCAGTACGCGTCCGCCACCGGCACCACGTGGGCCGTGCAGGCGATCCCGGCGAGCACCGTCCTGCCCGCGGGCAGCTACGGCCTCATCAAGCTCGCCTCCGGCGGTGCCGTCGGCACGCCGCTCACCGTGGCGTGCCAGATCGCGCCGGCGGGCGGCGCGGCGGGCACCATCAACATGTCGGCGACCGCGGGCAAGGTGGCCCTCACCAGCAACTCGACCGCGCTCACGGGGGCCTGCCCGACCGGCGGCGCCATCGTGGACTTCGTCGGCTACGGCTCGACGGCCAGCTGCAGTGAGACCGCCAACGCGCCTGCGGCCAGCAACTCGACGGCGCTCCAGCGCAAGAACGCCGGCGGGCTCGACACCGACAACAACAGCACGGACTTCGTCTCGGGCAGCGCCGTGCCGTGCTCGCTTCCGACGCCGACGCGGTCGAACACCTGGGGCCAGGTCAAGACCATCTACCGCTGACGCCCCTTCGCGCCGATCACGCGACAGCCCCGTCCGGTCACCCGGGCGGGGCTGTCGCGCGTTCACGCGGCGGCCGCGGCGGTCACTCGACGCGCACGAGCTTGGCCTGGCCCTCGTAGCCCTCGGCCGACATGCGCACGAGGTAGATGCCCGCGGGGAGTGTGTGCCCGTGGGCGTCACGCCCGTCCCACGCCGCCGCATGCCTCCCCGGGGCCATCGTCCCCTGCACGAGCGTGCGCACGCGCGCGCCGCGCAGGTCGTACACCTCGAGCGACACCTCGCTGCTGCGCGCCAGGTCGAAGTGCACGCGCGCGGCGCCGCGCGACGGGTTGGGGAACGCGCCCGCGAGCCGCGTCGTACCCGGAACCCCCGCCACCGGCGTGCCCGTGGGGTTGTTGCTGCGCTCGAGCTGGTAGGTGCCGCTCTTGAACGTCTCGCTCGAGCCGGTCTTGTGGACCACGATCGCGATCGTGGCCGGCTGATCGAGGATCACCACCACCTCCTCGTCGCCGCCGGGGCCGGCCTCGTACGACCAGCCGCGCTCCTCGCCCTGCGAGCGGTCCTGGAACGGACGGTCGGCATCGTAGGCCGCCAGCGCCCAGTCCACGCTGCCCGCGAGGTTGCGCAGGTGGAACGTGTGGCGTCCGACCGGCAGCGCGAACTGGTGCACGTGCACCGTGCGGTGCGCGGCGAGCGTGAACGGGCCGTGCACGGGCTGGTTGGGGTCGCGCACCACGCCCGGCACCACGTCCACGACGTAGCTCGTGGTGTCGTCGCTGACGCGCTGGATGCCGATGTCGTAGGCCTTGCGCTGGGCGGCCTGGAAGTTGAGCAGCAGCAGGTCGGTCGCGCCCGGGCCCCAGTTGGAGTCCTCCTGCGGCACGTCGAACCCGCCCTTGGCGTTGTTCTGCGTCAGGTAGAGCCCCAGGTCCACGTCCGCGGTGTCGCGCGGCGTCACCGCCACCGCCACGAAATCGGTGCCCCCGCCCCACACCGGCAGCCGCACGCCGTCCATGTTGAAGTACAGGTAGCTGCTCGGCAGGCAGAACTCCCATCCCGCGGTCACGCCGCCGATCTGCCCCTTGCGCCAGTACTGCCGGTCGGACGTGAGCGTGTCGGGTGTCCACACGAACTGCTCGCCGTAGGTGTTGTTGAGTTCATCCACCTCCACCACCAGTCCCTGCGGATCGAGGACCTGCGAGATCACATGGCGGCCGCCGGGAATGGTGAGCGCCGCCACGTTGGGATTGGTCACCGTGGTGAGTGCGGCGATGCTGCTCGAGGAGAACGAGTACATGGTCAGGTCGTCCACCATGAGCTTGACCGAGTTGACGCCCGCGGCCACGTCGCTCGCGTTGCGCCTGCTCGAGCTGACGTAGGTGGGCTTGTCGTCGCCGTAGAGGATCGGCGGCGCCAGCGCCAGGCTGCTGGTGGCGTCATTCGTGGCCCGCGGCACGAGCGGCGCGCTCCAGCCCGAGGGCGTGACGATGGCGAGGTCGGTGGGCTTGCGCGCCACCTTGACGCGGTACGTGACCGGCGCCGTGCCATCGCTCGGGTCGCGCCACAGGAGCAGCGCGTAGTTGCCCGCCGTGTTCGCGGTCATGCTCATCGCGGCCCAGCCGGCGCTGTTGGTGGGCACGTCGCCGAGTGCGGCGCTGAGGGTGGCCCAGATGGTGCTCGCATTGAGGTAGGAGACCTTGATGGGGCTGGTGCCCGAGAGCCGCCGCACCTCGACGATGAGCTTGCCCACGTCGGCCGAGGTCACGTTGATGCCGCGGATGTGCACCATCTGGTTCTGCGCGAGGGTGACGTCGACGGAGTCGCCCACGCTGTGCGAGGCGGCCGTGTTGGCCCGGAAGTGGTAGTCGTTGTCGGTCTCGTGGGTCATGTTCTCGACGCCCACCATCCACTCGAGGTTGTTCGTGTTGGTGTAGTTGGTGATGACGGCGTCGGTCAGCCCCAGCCCGCGCTTGCTGACCGTGGTGGTGTCCACGAAGCCGTACTCGGGATCGCGGTCGAAGTAGTCGAGCCGCAGGTTGTAGTCCACGCCGGTGAGATCGCGCGGATTGCTCTCGGGCTCGGGCCAGATCTCGGCCGCCATCCATGTGCTGGTCGTGAACGGGAACGTCGGCGAACGGTGCGAGTAGCGGTGCGAACTCACGTTGGGCGTCTTGAACGTGCCGATGGGCACCGAGATCACGTTCCAGCCACCGTCCCGCCGCGGCGGCGGCGGCGACACGATGTCGGTGTTGCGCGAGGAGTTGCTGGGCGGGTGCCACACCCACTGGCGTCCGAAGCGGTTGTTCGCCTCGTTCGGCTCGGCGATCTCCTCCTCGGCGTCGGTCCACAGTTCGATGGTGTGGCGGCCGGGACGCAGGTTGTAGGGGCCGCGATTGAGCACGGTGTGGTTGTTGAGCGGGATGCTCGCGAAGGTGGGCGACATCACCGAGTCCACCACGACGCCGTCGATGAGCAGCCGCGTGCGATAGGTGGAGGCCACGTCGATCTCGCCGGTGTTGCGCACGGCCCAGTTGAACCAGGTGCTGTCCTTGTCGCCGTAGAGATACGGCGGCACCGGCGCACTCGACGAGGTCGAGTTGTTGGTGACGCGCGGGATCACCGGTTCGTTGGGCCAGCCGGCCAGCGGATTGCGCGACAGGTCGGTCGGGTAGGGATCGCGCACGATGAAGTTGGGCGAGTTGACCGAGGTGGGGGCCACGTTGCCCGCTCGGTCGATCGCCTGCACGCGCAGGTAGTAGGTGCCCGGCGTCAGGTCCGAGAACGTGATCGTCGGTTGCGGCACGCGCTCGTTGGGACCGACCTGGTGCAAGGTGCCGTTGCGGTACAGCCAGATGTTGTGGTCGCCGATGCCCGATTGGCTGTCCACGGCGGGGTCCCACAGGAACGTGATGCTGTTGTCCGGCGATGACACGTTGGGAGTGTGATCGCTGGAGCGGACGTTCGAGACGGGAGTCGGCGGCGTGATGTCATACCAGTAGCCCGCATTGGCGAACGTGTTCCAGATCTGCTCCGGCGGGATCGCGCCGCCTCCGTACCGTGTCCAGAACGCGCTCTTGAAGTCCTGCACGATGTTGATGTTGTCGTCCACGAGGATGTCGAGCACCGCGGCGAATCCGAGCGAGATCTGATCCTGCGGCGGTGAGGCCAGACTCGGCACACTGGAGAGCGTGACGCCGAAGTTCGGGTCGGCCTCGTTCTCGTCGTCCGCCAGGTCGCGCAGCAGCGCCCAGTAGTGCCCCTCGATGGCGTCGGCGTACCCGACCACCGGGCAGTTGCCGGAGGGGTTCGAGGAGCCGATGAACTCCCCCGAAATGTCCCCGCTGGGATCGTAGATGGGCACGCCGTAGTTCGCCTGATACTTGAGCGCCACCATGTCGCCGAACCAGCTGGCGAAACCCTCCATCGTGGCCACGTTGAGGTCGTCCTCGGCGCACCAGCGGCAGTGCCGGCCGTCGGAACCCTCGGGCTCGCAGTTGCCGTCCTCGTAGTCCGTCTGGTTGATGGAGATGGGCAGCTCCCAGTTCACGTGATGGCCGAACTCGTGCAGGAACGTGCGGGTGGCCCACTTCCAGGTCGAGCCGCCGGGGATGTAGAACGTCTCGTACACGGGCCAGGTGTAGTGCGGCCAGTCGGACTCGGGCCACGAGACGTCGAGGTCGTCGATGTCGCCCGGGTACTGGAAGCCCGTCTCGTCGAGCACGTAGCGGAACCCGCGCGTGATCGTGGTGAGCATGTGCAGCGCCGGGGTCGCCGGGCCGCTCGCGGCGACCAGCAGCCCGATGTTCTTGCTGCCGCCGCCCACGAAGCCGTTGAACTCGCTCGACTTGAACCGGTAGGGGTCGTCGTCGTCGTTGTTGTTGAGCACGTGCACCCAGCTGTTGCTGGTGGAGAACGTGACGTAGAACGTGCGGCCGAACGAGGTCAGCGTGTTGACCGTGCGCGTGAACCTGCCATTCGCATCCGTGGTGCCGTTCGCGAGCGGCAGGTCGCCGCCCGGGATCTTCTGCCACAGCGTGAACGCGGCGCCGTCCACCGCGTCCTTGGTGTTGTCCGGACGCTCGTACCGAACCGTGACGGTGAACGTGTGCGACTCGGCCGCCGTCGAACCCAGCGCCTGGGCGCGGCGCAGGGCCTGCTCGGCCGTCAGCACCGGCCGGCCGTGGAGCGACACCTGGGGCACGGGCTGCTCGCGGTCGGGCGCCGAGCGGAGCCCCGGCGCCGCCGGCGCCGGGGGATCGGGCTGCGGATCGAAGCCCACGCTCTGGCCGTAGTTCCGCAGGTCGCGCCAGTACTGCGACAGATCCCGCTTGAAGACGAACTTGTGGCCGTTGGCGACGAACGAGAACTCCAGTTCCTCGTCGTTCGACGTGGGCACGACCGAGAGCTGGATGGTGCGCGAGCCGTTCGCCGGCAGCAGCAGCGAATCGGTCGGCGCGTCGGTCGTCACCGTCGTGCCGCGCATCGCCGCGCCGAACTGCTTGAGCGTGACCGGCTGCGTGGCCTGGATCACCGCCTCGGCCTGGATGGGCACTCCGGCGCGCGCGACGGTGAGATTGCGGAAGCCGACCTTGACGCCGGGGCGCAGGGTGGCGTGGGCGCTGCCCGCGAGCAGCGCGAGCGTGAGCACAGAGAGGGCGAGGCGGCGGATCACTGGTCACCTCCCGCCGGCGGGGCCGGCAGCACGCGGCGGTCGCGCACGGCGTCGAGCTCGGCGATGCGCTGCTCGAGGCGCTGCGCCGACTCGGTCAGGCCGGCCGCGCGCACGCGGGCGAGCTGAGCGCCCAGCGTGCGCCGGCGCCACTCGCGCTTGGCGTCCTCGAGCGCACGCTGCGCCTGCGCCCGCGAACCGGGGGGCGCCTCCCTGGCCTCGCGCACGAGCGGGGCGAGCGCGGCGCGCTCGGCGGCGCGCAGGGCGCGCACCTCGACCGCCCACGAGCGTCGGTCGAGCGCCTCGGCCGCGGTCGGTGGGTCCACGGCGTCCATGCTGCGGTCCTGGGCGGCCGCGCGGGGGGGCGAGGACATGAGCAGGGCGAACAACGCGAGGGTGACGAGGGGACGCATGGAGTTCCTCCGGGAGGCGGTGGGCCGGGTGTGGACTGCCCTCTGAACGCCGGCAGCGGCCGGAAACGCACGCGGCCCCGCCGACTCGAAGCCGGCGGGGCCGCAAGGCTCTGGAAACCTTCAGGTTAGCGCGTCACTCCACCACCACCACCCGCTGGCTGGCCGACAGTCCCGGCGCCTCGATGCGCGCCAGGTAGAGCCCCGGCGCGAGCCGCCGGCCGTCGGTCGCGCGGCCGTCGAACGCCACCGCGTGCTCGCCCGCCTCGCGCTCGCCCTCGAGCAGCACCCGCACCGTGCGGCCCTGCGCGTCGTGCAGCGCCAGCCGCACGCGGCCGCCCTGCGTGATCGCGAACCGCAGCGCGCTCGCCCCGCCCGCACGGAGCGGGTTGGGTCGCGGCGCGGCGAAGTGCGCGTGCAGCGCAGCGCCGCCCGGGGCATCGAGCGCGCCCTGCGGCTGCAGGAACGCCACCGGCGACTCGTTGCCGTGCACGTCCACCGCGGTCAGCTTGTAATAGAAGGGCTGCCCGGCGACATCGGTGTAGCCGGTGTCCGCAAGTGCCGCAACGAGCGTGCCCGCGCCGGTGGCGAACCCGGGGCTGGTGCCGCGATACAGCCGGTAGCCCGCGAGGTCGGCCTCGGTGTTGGGGTCCCAGTGAAGGGCCACCGAGCCGCCGCCGTACTGGCCGGTGAAGGGCGCGGGCGCCGCCGGCGCCAGGTTGTCCACCGAGTAGGCCGAGTCCGACGCGCTCGCCCACCAGGCGGAGCCGTAGTTGGCCAGCGCCATCACCATGAACGACGTGCGCGGGTTGGAGCCGGCGACCGAGTCCCCCTCGGTGGGCGCGATGAAGCTGTAGGACGCGAGGTGGCGCGCGGTGACCGAGCCCACCTCCTCCCAGAAGTAGTTGGCCGAGTGGGAGGCCAGCCGCACGAACCGGCGGCCACCGAGCGTGGTGAACGGCGTGCCCGACTGGAGCGGCGCGACGCGGTCGAGCGTGGTGGCGAGCGGTGCGCTCACCGAGCGGAAGATCAAGTAGTTCGTGATATTTCGGAACAGCGGATCGGTGTCGAGCGGACTCGCGTACCACGCCACCCGCACGCGGCCGCCCTGGTCGTTGGGCACATCGCCCACGCCCGCCATCACCGGCTCCGCGCCGAGATAGCCCCACTCGTCCACCCCCATCACGCGCACGCCATAGGAGGTGGCCGGGGGCGTGTCCACGAACGCGATCACCGCGCCACCTGTGGGCGTGGCGCAGATGTCCGGCTGCTGCTGCCCGCCCGCCGAGGTGGCCACCGGCACGCCATTGGCCTTCCACAGCGGCCAGCCCTGCGGGCCGAGGCGCTGGGCGTACACGTCGGGTGCGCCGGCGCGCGCGTCGTCCCACGCGTACAGCACATTGCCGAGGCCATCGGGGATGACGCGGATGTTCGACGCGTTGCCGCTCGCCACGCGCACGGCGAGGCCGTCGGTGGTCCACGACGCGTTGCCGGCGAGGTCGATGCGCTGCGAGTAGACATTGAAGACGCCGTTGCGCGAGTCGTCCCAGGTCAGCACATAGCCGCCCTGCGTGTCGCTCACCAGCGATCTCAGCTGTCGCGAGCCCGCAGCCGTGCAGAACGGCAGCCCGTTCGCCGCCCATTGCCCGGCTCCCGAGTAGATGTCGAGCCGCTGCGCGTAGATGGCCGCCGTTCCGGAGCGCGAGTCGGTCCAGCCCACCACGAGACCCTGATAGCCTCCGGGCACCACGAATGGCGCGTACTGCGCGCCTGCGGCATTGCAGACCGCCACTCCATTGGCCGCGAGCTGGACGCTCCCCCCCGCCAGCATGCGCTGCACGTAGATGTCGGCCGAGCCGCTGCGGAAGTCGGCCCACACCATCACGGGGTATCCGAAGGCGTCGAGATTGACGTGCGGGTCCTGCTGAAGGCCCGAAGCGTTGCAGATGACCACTCCGCTCGGCCCGTGAGCGAGCGTTCCACCGCCGTAGACGTACTGAGCGTAGATGTCCTGCAAGGTGCCGCCGGAGTTGCGATTGTCGGTCCATGCCATGAACGCACCGCCGTTGCCGTCGGCGACCATGCTCATGTCGTTCTGCGTATTGACGGCGTCGCAGATCCGCACGCCGTCGGTGGTCCACTGCGGAATGCCGCCATTCGAGATGCGCTGCACGTAGAGATCCACACCCGTTCCGGGGTTGCGGCTGTCCTCCCACCCGAGAATGGCGCCGCCAGAGCCGTCAGGGACCATCTCGGACAGGTACTGATCCCCACTCACGGCGCAGATCGAGACGCCGCTCGGTCCCCACAGGAGAGTCCCGGTGGCGTTCACGCGCTGCACTCGGATGTCGTAGTTGGCCCCGGACCACACCGTGTACCCGATGATCGCTCCACCCGTGCCATCGGCGACCGCACGCGTGCCGAAGGCGAGATTCGAGAGGTTCACGTAGGTGAGCGTCGAGTGCGGCCATGCGGCCGAGGCCGGATTCGGCGTGGCAATGGTGGCGAGAAGCCAGAGCACCAGGGTCGCGGAGCCCGCGCGGGCATTGAGATTCATGGGACAGCACCTCCGAGTGGTGAGCGGCCCGCCCGGGGGCCCGGGGCGGACGGTCGCGCCCTCCATTCTAGGGGAGCGCCGGCGCCGCGCGGCAGTGGCGAGTTGCACGCGGAAGGCATCGGACCCCGCATTTCGCAAGACGGCAACCGCGGAGTAGCCTGCCGGCCATGAGAGTGCTGATGCTCATCCTCGCCCTGGCGATCCTGGTGACCAGCAGACCCGCGCTGGCTCAGACGCCCGCGCCCGGCAAGGGCGTGCGCACGATCTATCTGATCCGCCACGGCCTCTACGACCGGGACGACAAGGCCGACGACCGCGTGGCCAACGGCATCAACGCCACCGGCCGCGAGCAGGCCGAGCGCGTGGGGCGCTACCTCGCGGCGCTGCCGGTGCCGATCACGACACTCACGAGCAGCACCCTCACTCGCGCACGCGAGACCGCGGATCGGATGGGCGGTCCTCTGAAGCTCACGGCCGCACGCGACTCCCTGCTCAGCGAGTGCACCCCCGTGAGCGAGCGCTCCGACTGGATGCGGGACGAGGCCGGCGCCGACATGGCCGAGTGCGAGCGCCAACTGGCGCTGGCCTGGGACAAGTACGTGCGCGCCAGTCCCGAGGCCGACGCGCACGACGTGCTGGTGGCGCACGGCAACGTGATCCGCTGGTTCGTGATGCGCGCGCTCGCGGGCGAGACGCGGAACTGGAACCGGCTCGAGGTGGGGCACGGCAGCATCACCGCGCTCACCGTGAGCCCCGAGGGTCGGGTGCGCGTGGTCAAGGTGAGCGACGCCACGTTCATGCCCCCCGCGCTCCAGACCTACGGCAGCCGGGGGCCGGGCTGGCGCAAGTAGGGCCCGCCGCTCCCTGATGAATCCCTTGACACTCCGGGGATCCGGGGACATAGTTTGTTCGCCGCATGAACAAAGCGTCTGGACCGGGCCCCGGCCCTTGATCGGTGCGGTTCCAGCCGCTCTTGGAAGGGCCCGATGACCCTCGAGGGAGGCATGATGCGAAGCCTGTTCCGGGGGGTGGCATTCGTGCTGACCCTCGTCGCGCTGGCCGGTTGTGAACGCAGCACCAAGGGGCTCCGCCCCTTCCCCCTCTCCACCGACCCGCTCGTCTTCGACGACACCTTCGGCCCGGGCGTGGACTACCTGGCCTTCCTCGGCTCCAAGCTGGATGCCGTGAGCATCGACGCGAGCGAGCGCCACTCGGGCACGGCCTCCCTCAAGGTCACGGTGCCGGCGCCCGGCAACCCCTCGGGCACGTACGCCGGCGGCGGGTTCGTGTCGAACATCGTGCGCGACCTCTCCAGCTACGACGCGCTGACGTTCTGGGCCAAGGCGAGCCGCCCGATCACCTTCGATGTCGCCGGCCTCGGCAACGACGTCACGGGCACCTCGCGATTCGAGGCCCGCCGCAACGCCATCCCGATGACGACGACGTGGACCAAGTACGTCATCCCGATCCCGCTGCCCTCGCGGCTGTCGGCGGAGCGCGGCCTGTTCTTCATGGCCGAGGGGCCCGAGAGCGGGCTCGGCTTCGACGTGTGGTTCGACGACGTGAAGTTCGAGCGCACGGGGATCATCGCCAACCCGCGCCCGTCCATGTCCAGCCGGTTCTTCACCGCCTTCGTGGGCGGCACGGTGAGCCCCGCCGGCACCCAGACGGTGTTCGACGTCGGCGGCAGCGACGTGACCGTGGGCCACTTCCCCGGCTACTTCGACTTCGTCTCGAACAACTCGAGTGTGGCCACCACGCTCAACGGCGGCATCCAGGTGGTCGGACCGGGCTCGGCCTCGGTGACCGCCCAACTCGGCGGCATCCCCGCCACGGGCACGGTCTCGATCAGCGCCATCGCCACGCCGAGCACCCCGGCGCCGGCCCCGACGCTGCCCGCCAGCGACGTCATCTCGCTCTTCAGCAACTCCTATCCCAACCGCCCGGTGGACACCTGGTCGGCCACGTGGGACCAGGCCGACGTCGCCGACCTGCGCGTCTCCGGCAACGACATCAAGGGCTACACGAACATGGTCTTCGCCGGCATCGAGTTCACGAGCAACCAGATCAACGCCAGCTCGATGACCCACTTCCACATGGACGTCTACCTGCCGAGCGGCTCGACGCTGC
Source organism: uncultured bacterium (assembly GCA_964568385.1). Lineage (GTDB taxonomy): Bacteria > Eisenbacteria > RBG-16-71-46 > RBG-16-71-46 > RBG-16-71-46 > CADEFY01. The sequence continues at coordinate 4,844 of CAZMQP010000015.1, read as the reverse complement.
GCGTCAAGCTGGTGGACTTCGGGCCCAACGGCGCGTACCAGGGCGGGGACGACAGCGAACAGGAGCTGACGTTCAACGCCGGCACCACCCCCGGCATCACCACCGGGGCCTGGTCCTCGCTCGACATCCCGCTGTCGAGCTTCACCAACCTCACCGGGCGTTCGAACCTGGCCCAGATCACGCTCGCCGGCGCGAGCACGGTGTTCGTGGACAATGTCTACTTCCACCGCTGACGCGGCGAGGAGTCCCCGATGAGGCATCGCACGCCGCACGCTCGCGGCGTCCGCGGCCGCGCCGAACCCGGGCGGCTGCGCCCGCTGGCCGAGGAGATCCTGCGGCTCATCTGGAAGTCGCACGAGATCTCGCGCGCCGAGATCTCGCGCTCGCTCGAGATCTCGCGCTCGACGGTGTCCGAGATCGTGGACTCGCTGCTGCCCAAGCGACTCATCGCCGAGGTCGGCACCGGCCCCTCGCGCGGCGGCCGCCGGCCCATCGTGCTGCGGTTCCAGGACGACGCCCACACCATCCTGGGCGTCGAAATGGGCGCGTCCCACCTGCAGGTGGTGCTCACCGACCTGCGCGGCCACGTGCTGGCGTGGCAGCACCGCGACCACCCGGTGCGATCCGACCCCGAGGGCACGCGGCGCATGATCGTCACGCTGTGCGACGCCTGTCTCGAGGGCTCGGGGGTTCCGAGCGATCGGCTCATGGGCATCGGGCTCGCCGTCCCGAGCCCCGTGGACCCGGCGCGCCCCGACCGCATCTCCGAACTCGTCATGCCCGACTGGAAGGGCCGGCTCGGCGTGGACGGCATGCGCGCGCGCTACCGCGTGCCGCTGTTCGTGGACAACGACGCCAATCTCGGCGCACTCGCCGAGCAGTGGTGGGGCGCCGGCCGCGGCGTGGACGACTTCGCCTACATCAAGCTGGCCACCGGGCTCGGCTCCGGGCATGTCATCGCGGGCGAGGTCTACCGGGGCGCCAGCGGCGTCGCCGGCGAGATCGGCCACCTCGGCATGGACCCGCACGGCGAGCCCTGCATCTGCGGGCTGCGGGGCTGTCTGGCCACCATGGTGGGGGCGCCGGCGTTGGTGAAGCGCGCCAAGGCGCTGCTGGCCGAACATGAGGGCAGTGCGCTCGCGGGCGCGACACCCACGATCGTCCGCATCGAGGACGCGGCGCTGGCCGGCGATCCGCTCGCGCTCGAGCTCGTGCGCGAGGCCGCCGGGTACCTCGGGATCGCCGTCGCCAGCCTGCTCAACCTGATGAACCCCTCGATGGTCATCCTGGGCGGCGGCCTGACACGGCTCGGCGACCTGCTGCTCGATCCGCTGCGCGAGGTCTCGTCTCGGCGGACGCTCGCCAGTTCGCTCAACGCCTCGGCCATCCGCATCGGCGAACTCGGACCGCAGGCGATGGCGCTGGGCGCCTCGACGCTGGTGCTCAAGTCCGCCCTCGACGACTCGCAGCTCTTCCCGACGCTGGCGCAGGAGGCGAGCCGCGCATGAGCCTCAGGCGAGCGGGCGGCGGGCGGATGGGGCGGGCGGTGGCCGCCGCGGCGCTGACGCTCGCGGGCCTGCTCGCGCTCTCGGGCTGCTCGAACACCTCCGCGCCCCCGGCCACCCGCTGGGTGCTCACGTGGTCGGACGAGTTCGACGGACCCTTCGGCCAGCGCCCGGATTCCACGCGCTGGCGCTACGACATCGGCACCGACTGGGGCAACGCCCAGCTCGAGTACGACACCGACCGTCCGGAGAACGTGTCGCTCGACGGCAACGGGCACCTGGTGATCACCGCGCGCGAGGAGTCCTACCTGGGCCGCGACTACACGTCCGGGCGCATCAACACGCACCGCTTCTTCGCCCAGCAGAGCGGCCGGTTCGAGGCCCGCATCCGTCTGCCCAGCGGACGCGGGCTGTGGCCCGCGTTCTGGCTCCTGGGTTCGAACTTCGAGTCGGTCAACTGGCCCGGCTGCGGCGAGATCGACATCATGGAGTACCGCGGCCAGGAGCCCGGCGTCAGCCACGGCAGCCTGCACGGGCCCGGCTACTCGGGAGGCAATGCGGTCACGTCGCGGTTCACGCTGCCGGCCGGGGCGCGCTTCGACCAGGGGTTCCACGTGTTCGCCGTCGAATGGAACGAGGACCAGATCACCTGGATCGTGGACGACACGCGGTTCTTCAGCGTGCGCTCGGCCGACCTGCCGCCCGGCGGTCAGTGGGTGTTCCGGCAGCCGTTCTTCATCATCCTGAACGTGGCCGTGGGCGGGAACTTCGTCGGGCCGCCCGACGCCTCCACCGTCTTCCCGCAGCAGATGCGCGTGGACTACGTGCGCGTGTACCGGAGGGCCGATTGAGCCGCGGGACGCCGCGCTCGTGCGTGTGGCTGCTCGGGCTCGTGCTGCTCGCGGCGGCCGGGTGCTCGCGGCCGCGCCCGCCGGCGAGCGCGGGCGTGCTCGTGGTGTCGCAGGAGATGCAGTCCTCGTGGGTGCGCAACTTCAATCCGCTCACCACCGCGACCTCGGCGCGCTGGCCGACCCTGGCCGGCATCTACGAGCCGCTGTACGTGTTCAACAGCGTCCGCACCGAGTACGTGCCGTGGCTGGCGACCTCCCATGAGTGGCGGGAAGGCCGCCGCGTGCTGCGCATGACGACCCGCGACAGCGTCCGCTGGTCCGACGGCCGGGCGTTCAGCGCCCGCGACGTGGCGTTCACGTTCGACCTCATCCGACGGCATCGCGCGCTCGACCGGCGCGGCGTCTGGGGGTTCCTGTCCGGCGTGCGGGCGGTGGACGCACGCACGGTGGAGTTCTCGTTCTCGCGCGTGTTCGTGCCCGGACTCGACGAGATCGCCGCGCAGCAGATCGTGCCCGAGCACATCTGGCGCGACGTCCAGGACCCGGTCACCTTCGCCAACGAGAACCCCGTCGCCACCGGGCCGTTCACCGACGTGCGCGTGTTCCGCAACCAGGTGTACGAGATCGGGCGCAATCCCGACTACTGGCAGCCGGGGCGTCCCTACCTCGACGCCATCCGCTTCCCCGCCTACTCCTCGAACGACCGCGCCAACATGGCGCTGGTGTTCGACGAGGTGGACTGGGCCGGCAACTTCATCCCCGCCGTGGACCGCGTCTTCGTGGAGCGCGACCGGGAGCACCACCGCTACTGGTTCCCGCTCACCGGCAGCACCATCTTCCTGTACGCCAACACCACGCGGCCGCCCTTCGACGACGCGCGCGTGCGCAAGGCGCTGAGCATGGCCATCGACCGCGAGCTGCTGGTGGAGGTCGCCCTCTACCGCTACTCGCGGCCGGCCGACGCCACCGCGCTCAGCGACGGGTATGCCTCATGGCGCGACTCCTCCATCGCCGCCGACGGCGACTGGGTGCGCTTCGATCCGGCGGGCGCCGAACGGCTGCTCGACGAGGCGGGGCTCACGCGCAACGCCGAGGGTGTGCGCTGCCTGCCCGACGGGCGGCCGATCCGCTACGAGATCCTGTGCGTGTCGGGCTGGTCCGACTGGGTGCGCGCCTCGCAGGTCATCGCGCGCGGGCTCACCGCGATCGGCGTGCCGACCTCGGTGCGCACGAACGACTTCAGCGCCTGGTTCCAGCGGGTCCAGGAGGGCCAGTTCGACCTCAGCCTCGGCTGGTCGTTCGAGGGGCCGACGCCCTACCTGTTCTACCGCTGGCTGATGTCGTCCGCGACGGTGCGTCCGGTCGGGGAGTCGGCGCCCGGCAACTACCATCGCTACGGCAGCGCCGCCGCCGACTCGGTGCTCAACGCGTTCGAACTCGAGACCGATCCCGAGGCGCAGCGCCGGCTGGGCGACGACATGCAGCGCACGTTCGTGCGCGAGGCGCCCGCGATCCCGCTCTACCCGAATCCCTCGTGGGCCGAGTACAACACGCGCCGCATCCAGGGGTTCCCGTCCGCCGAGGATCCGTACGCGGATCCCTCCCCCAACAAGTTCGACCGTGGCGAGTGCCTGCTGGTGCTCACCTCGCTCCGCCCGCGATAGGAGACCGAGCGTGCGCTACATGCTGCAGCGACTGGGCTTCTACCTCGTCGCCGGGTGGGCCGCCCTGACGCTGAACTTCTTCCTGCCGCGCCTGATGCCGGGAGACCCCGCCACCGCGCTGTTCGCGCGATTCCGGGGCCGGCTCGCGCCCGAGGCCATGGACGCGCTGCGCGAGACGTTCGGGCTGACCGACGCCCCGCTGCTGCAGCAGTACTTCACCTACCTCTCGCACGTGCTGCGCGGCGATCTCGGGATCTCGGTTGCGTATTTCCCCGCGCCCGTCTCCGAGGTCATCGCCACCGGGCTGATGTGGACCGTGTTCCTCGCCGGGACGGCGGTGGTCGTGAGCTTCGGCATCGGCACGCTGCTCGGCATCCTGTCGGCGTGGCGCCGCGGCGGGTGGATGGACTCGTGGCTGCCGTCGTCGCTGGTGTTCCTGGGGGCGTTCCCGTACTTCTGGCTCGCCATGCTGGCGCTGTACGTGCTCGGGTTCACGCTCGGCTGGTTCCCGCTCGGGCACGCCTACGGCGACGACCTCACCCCCGGCTTCACCCGCGAGTTCATGGCCGACGTGTTCCGCCACGCCGCACTGCCGGTGGGCACCGTCGTGCTCGCCACGCTCGGCGGCTGGCTGCTGTCCATGCGCAACAGCATGATCTCGGTGCTCGGCTCCGACTTCGTGAACCTCGCCCGCGCCAAGGGCCTGGCGCCCTCGCGCGTGGTGCTGCGCTACGCCGCGCGCAACGCGCTGCTGCCCAGCATCACCGGTTTCGGCATGGCGCTCGGCTTCGTGCTCGGCGGGTCGCTCCTGACCGAGATCGTGT
>CAZMQP010000014.1:1227-18885 GCA_964568385.1 uncultured bacterium | reverse complement strand
TCATCGACTACGTGTTCCGCGTGCTCGGCTACGAGTACCTGAACCGCACCGACCTCGTGCACATCATCGACGAGGCCGCGCCGAGCGGCGTGCTGGTGCCGGCCAATCCGCACGAGCAGTCGCATCCGGTCGGGCGCGACCAGCGCCTGGCCAGCCGCATGCACGCCGCGGTTCCGGCGGGCGGCCCGGTGATGGTCGAGGAGACGGTGGTGCAGAAGGTCACCAAGTACGACCCCTACGAGATGCAGAAGGCCGCCGTGGCCGGTGACGCCCCCATGTGCAGCACGTGCGGGCACACCACCATCCGCAACGCCACCTGCTTCAAGTGCACCAACTGCGGCAACTCGGAGGGCTGCAGCTAGTCCCCCCGCCGCGCCTCACGCACGAAGGGCCCGCGCCTCATCGCGCGGGCCCTTCGTGTTCTCGGTGTCCGGCGCCGTGCCTCAGCCGGCGGCGCCAGAGGCGGCCACCGCCGCCGCCTCGCAGCGGACCACGAACACGTGCTCGCGGTTCCTCGCATGCCCGGGCGTGCCCACGCGCTCGCCGCGCGGGTTGTACACGCCGAGGCGGTGGCCGATGTGGCGCGGCTGCTCCACGGCGCGCTCGGTCACCTCGCCGCGCGTGGCGAGGATGCCGCGCAGCTGGTCGGGCGTCAGGTGGCCCTCGTCGCTGAACGACACCACCAGCCACGCCGCCTGCACGCGCGCCACCACCGCGCGCAGCGCCGCCTCGATGCCGCGGCGCCGGTTGAACGCGCTCACGCGCTCGCGGCAGTCGGTGCGCTTCATGGCGACGCCGTACACCTCGGGCCGGTCCCAGCGCACCAGCGACTCCCACACGTGGTAGTTGCCGAGGTAGCTGTGCTGGTTGTAGGGCGGGTCGAGGTAGGCCACGTCGGCGCCGAAGCGTCCGGCGGCCTCGAGCGCATCGAGGCACGAGGCCGAGCCCTCGCCGGGGAGCAGGTCGGGCAGGCGCAGGCGCAGCGGCTGCAGCGCGCGGGGCGCCCACTGCTTGAGGTAGGCCATCTGCAGGCCCACGGTCGAGTCCACGCGGTCGGCCGCCTCGACCAGGCTCGTCAGCGCGATCGCCTCGAGCGGAGGCTCCAGCGCCAGCCGCGCGATGCGCTCGCGGATGGCGTCCACGCGCGCGCCGTTGTCCGGGTGCAGGAACCGCGCGCGCACGCAGTGGGTCTCGGTGAACCAGCCGGCGCGCCCCGGCAGGGCGTCGAGTTCGGCGACCAGCCGCGCCGCCCGCTCGCGCCAGCGCGCGCCGTCGGCGGCGACGTGGCAGGCGGCGAGCGTGTGCGCGTAGGCGTTGTGGTCGTTGGCGTGCACCCGCCAGCCGCGCGCCTTGAGCGCGTGTCCGACGCGCGAGGTGCCGGAGAACAGGTCGAGCGCGGTGCGCCCGCCGCCACAGCCCTCGAACACCTCGAGCAGCGCCGGCAGCATGCGGCGCTTGGAGCCCAGGTACTTGATCACGCCGACCGCCTCCCTGCGATCCGGGTGCCACATCGGGACGCGGCCACGGTAGCAGCCGCCCCGCCCCCATGCGAAAGGGGCTTCGCCCGCCGCCGCCGCATCCGCTAGTCTGCCGCCCCATGACCGCCGCCACCGCCAGCCCCAAGCGCTTCAACCTGTTCGCGATCGAGAACATCCTCAACGTGCTGCTCGTGTTCGCCGTGCTGGCGGTGCTCGCCGAGCATCTGCACTGGGGCGCGATGCCGGTGTTCGTCTGCAGCGCCATCGCGATCATCCCGCTCGCCGGCATCATGGGGAAGGCCACCGAGCAGCTCGCCTCGCGCCTCGGCGCCGGCATCGGCGGGCTGCTCAACGCCACGTTCGGCAACGCCGCCGAGCTGATCATCGCGCTGGTGGCGCTGCACAAGGGCCTCTACGACGTGGTCAAGGCGTCCATCACGGGCTCGATCATCGGCAACATCCTGCTCGTGCTCGGGCTCGCCATGGTCATGGGCGGGGCCAAGCGCGAGCGGCAGACCTTCGACCGCACGGCGGCGGCCGCCTCCTCCACGCTGCTGCTGCTCGCGGCGATCGCGCTCGTGGTGCCGACGCTCTTCCACATGGTGGCCGAGGGCGCGGTGCACGCGAAGCAGCTCACCGTGGCCCAGGAGATCGCCCTCGAGCGCAGCCTGTCGCTCGAGATCGCGATCGTGCTCTTCATCACCTACATCCTCAGCCTGGTGTTCGCGCTGCGCACGCACTCGCACCTCTACACGGGCGCGGCCGAAGAGCACGCCCACGAACCCGTGAACGTGGGCCGCGCCGTGCTCACGCTGCTGCTGGCCACGGCGGCCATCGCGTGGATGAGCGAGATGCTGGTGGGCGCGGTCGAGGAGGCCTCGCACGTGCTGGGCCTCACCGAGGTGTTCGTGGGCGTCATCGTCGTGGCGGTGGTGGGCAACGCCGCCGAGCACTCCACCGCGGTGCTGGTGGCGATCAAGAACCAGATGGACCTGGCGCTCAACATCGCCGTCGGCTCCAGCATCCAGATCGCGCTGTTCGTGGCGCCGGTGCTGCTGTTCGTCTCCTACCTCATGCCGCACGGCCCCATGGACCTGCGCTTCACCCTGTTCGAGGTGGTCGCGGTGATCGCCTCGGTGCTGGTGGTGAACCTGGTGGCGCAGGACGGCGAATCGAACTGGCTCGAGGGCGTGCTGCTGCTGGCCGTGTACGTGATCCTGGCGATCGCGTTCTTCTTCCTGCCCTGAGGGGCGCGGGGCGCGCCGGCCGCGCGCCCCACGCCCGGCGGGCTCACCGCACGCGCACGAGGCGCAGCGTGGCCGCGCCCGCGCCCTCGGCGGCGCGCACCAGGTACACCCCGGCGGGCGCCTCGTGGCCGGCGGCGTCACGGCCGTCCCACGTGCGCGTGTGCGCGCCGGCCTCGAGCGGGCCCTCGTGCAGCGTGCGCACCCGCGCGCCGCGCACGTCGAGCACCTCGAGCCGGACGTCGGCGCGCCGCGGCAGGCTCAGTTCGATCCGCGCCTCGCCCCGGAACGGCGACGCGCCCGCCGAGCGCAGGCCGAAGCGGGCCGGCAGCGAGCCGCCCGCATCGGCGAGCGGCGCCAGCGTGATCACCAGCTGCGGCCGAACGGCCGGGTCCGCGAACTCTCGCGAGTCGAACCGCACCGCGGTCGCGAAGCCGGACTCGAGCCCGCGCACCATCAGGCCGTCCTCGGTCTCGAAGTGCGTCGCCCAGTCCCGCACCAGCTGCGTCAGCGCCGCGGTGGGGCCGAACTCCGCCCAGTCGAACGCCGGCGCCATCGCCGAGGCGAGCACCGCGGGATCGAAGTCGCCTCCCGGCGCGTCCCAGAACTCGGTGGCGTGGAACGTGTGCAGCCAGGTGGCGTCGCCGGGTTCGCTCGGCGCGCCGCCGCCGCCGCCCATGAACGTGGCCTCGGAGGCCCCTTCGCCCCACGGCCGCGTCACGCGATGCAGCGTCATCGGCTGCGGCTGGAACTGGCCCTGCGAACCGTGCAGTCGCAGCACCGCCGAGACCACCTGCGAGCCGGCCGGCACGCTGCTCCGGACCGGGAAGCGCAGCAGCGCGCGGCGGAGCTGTCCGCCGCCGGTGGCGCCGGCGAAGAGTCCCTGCCCGGCGCCGTTGCTGAGGGCCCCGGTCGAGGACTGGAAGAGCGTGTTGTCGCGGTCCGGGTGGAGCGTGAGGACCTGGGCCGAGGCCGGGAGGGCCGAAGCGGCGAGCAGGACGAGCAGGGCGGGCACGATGCGCATGGCGGGCCTCCTTCGAGGGGAACCGGCCGCGAGCCCGGGCGCGAGGATGACGCCGGGCGCCGCGCGGCGGTCCGCCGAGCCTAGACCAGCCGAGCGCCCGTGCGGAGCCCGAAATCACCCCTGCGGCCGGTGCGGGCGCCCCCGTTCGGCTCTGCTAGACTTCGGGCCCACCCCGAACCGGAGGGTCCCACCATGTCCATCGCCGAACCGCTTCGCCACGCGCAGGTGCAGGAGCTGGTGCGCCGGCTCGACGCCGCGATGCAACCGGCCGACGACGCGGGCCGATGTCGCGCCGTCAAGCAGGTGCTGTGCGACCTCATCCGGCCGGGCGCCGATTTCCTCGCGCCCGGCTTCCTCGCGCCCACGCCCGACCGCTATGCGCGGCGGCTGCTGCACCGCGACCCCGAGGGGCGCTACACCGCGATCGTGATGGTGTGGGACAAGGGGCAGGGCACCCCGCTGCACGACCATGCCGGCATCTGGTGCGTGGAGTGCGTGTACCGGGGCGGCATCCGCGTGACGAGCTTCAACGTCATGGGCGGCGACCCGGAGCGCGACATCGTGCAGTTCCAGGAGGAGAAGGTGGTGCACGCCGGGCCGGGCGAGGCCGGCGCGCTGATCCCGCCCTTCGAGTACCACGTGCTCGAGAACGCCCACGACACCCCGGCGGTCACGCTGCACATCTACGGCGGCGAGATGACCCACTGCCACGTGTTCGAGCCCGTCGAGGGCGGCTGGCTGCGCAAGTACCGCGATCTCACCTACACCGCGGCGTGAGCCGGCTGCGCGAGGCGTTCCCCGGGCTGGCCGTCAGCGCGATGCTCGCGACCGCGGCGCTGATGCTGGCCGAGACCCCGCTGTTCCGTGACACCCTGCATCTCTCGGCGCTGCTGCTCGTGATCCTGGCCGGCATGGCGCTGACGTCGTTCGTGCGGCTGCCGGAGTGGACGCTCCCCGGCGTGCGCGTGGCGCAGCGGCCCGTGCTGCGCTGGGCGGTGGCGGGCCTGGGCTTCAAGCTGTCGCTGGGGGAGATCGTGCGCATCGGCGCCCCGGCGCTGGTCGTGGTGGTGGTCTCGACCACGGCGGCGCTCGCGTTCGGCTGGTGGGTGGCGCGGCGGCTCGGAGTGGGCGAGAAGCTGGCGATCCTGCTGTCGGTGGGCGGCGCCATCTGCGGCGCCTCGGCCGTGGTCGCCGCCGACAGCGTGGTGCAGTCGGACAAGCGCGACTCGGCCGTCGCTCTCGGCGTGATCACCCTGCTCGGCACGCTCGGGATCATCGCCTACCCGTGGCTCGGGCGCGCCATGACCATGAACGACTTCTCGTTCGGGCTCTGGAACGGCGCAACGCTGCACGAGATGGCGCAGGTGGTCGCCGCGGCCTCGGGCTTCAGCGACGCGGCCAAGGCGGTCGCCACGGTGGTCAAGCTCGCCCGCATCACGCTGCTGGCGCCGGTGGTGTTCGCGCTCGCCTGGTGGCTCGGGCGCCGCGGCCGCGCGGGCGAGGCCAAGGTGTCGCCGGTGCCGTGGTTCCTGGTGATGTTCGTGGTGTTCGCGGCGGTCAACAGCGCGGCGGTGCTGCCGGCCGCCGCGCTCGACGCGATCCGGCGCGCCGACCTGTGGCTGCTGTGCGTGGGCATGGCGGGCGTGGGACTGCAGACCGGCTTCCACGACCTGAAGGCCGCCGGCTGGGCCCCGATCGCGGCCGGCGCGGCGCAGTGGGCGTTCCTCGCGGTGGTGGCACTGCTGATGGCGCGCCTGGTCGGGCTGTAGCGGCGCTCACGCGGCCTCGCGCGCGTCCTCGTCCACGGCCGCCACGCACCCGCCCAGCTTGCAGTCCCGCAGCGCGTCGAACACGCGCGCATGCAGCCCCGCGCCGCGGTCGCGCTCCATGAGCGCCAGCGCATCCGCCGGCGCCATCGCGGCTCGGTAGGGCCGCTCGGCCGACAGCGCGTCGTAGACGTCGGCCACCGCGAGCACGCGGGCGATGTCGGGGATCTGCGCGCCGCGCAGCCCGCGGCAGTAGCCGCTGCCGTCAAGCCGCTCGTGATGGGCCGCGGCGGCGAACGCGAACCCCTCGAAGCCCTGGATGTGCTCGAGGATGCGCTCGGTGTGGAACGCGTGCAGGCGCATCACCTCCCACTCGGCCGCGGTGAGCGCGGTGGGCTTGTCGAGGATGCGGTTGGGCACCGCCAGCTTGCCAAGGTCGTGCAGCAGCGCCGCACGGCGCAGGTCGGCCCGCTCGGCCGCGCTCCACCCGAGCGCGGTGGCGATCTCGACCGCCACGCCCGCGGTGCGCAGCGAGTGCGCGCCGGTGAAGGGCGACTTGGCGTCCACCACGCTGGCGAACGCCTCGGCGACGCGGTCCACGGTGCGGTGCGTGGCGAGCAGCGCCGCGCCGCCCGGCTCGGCCTCGCGCACCGCCTGGTGGAGCGAGGGGGTGTCGAGCGCCAGCCACTCCCCGAGGCGGGACTCGAGCCCGTGGCAGGCGTCCACCGCCACCGGGTCGAACCAGCGGCCCCGGCGCGCGTGCGCCACACGCAGCCCGGCGGCCGGCCCGCCGCGCGCCGCGAACACCTCGAGGGTCTGCGCCAGCCCCAGGATGCGCGCCTCGAGCGGGATCGCCTCGCCCTGCAGGCCGTGCGGATGGCCGCGGCCGTCCCAGTGCTCGTCGAGCGCGCGTACGGCGGCGGCGGCGGCGCGGCCCATGCCCAGCGTGAGCACGATCTCGGCGCCTCGCTCGCAGCGCAGCTGCACCAGTTCCGCCGCCACGCCGGGGCCGCGGCGGGCGAGATCGGCGATGCGGCGGGCGCGCTCGCCCCACGACGCCCCGGGGGCCGCCTGCGCCAGCCCGAAGAACACCGCGCGGAAGTAGCGGCTCCAGTCCACCCGCATGCGCGCCGACTTCATCGCGCGGTCGTCGGTGCCGAACAGCGCGAACACGCGCGCCGAGTTGGACGAACAGCCGACATCCTTGAGCAGGGCCGCGTAGTAGAGGTCGCGCCGCTGCGCCAACGGCAGGCCCAGCCGGTCGCCGATCTCCATCGCGATCAGGCACGCGCGCAGGGTATGCCCCATCGGCTGGCCCTCGGTGAGGTCGAGGGCGAAGGAGAGCGCGGACAGGACACCCGAGAGAGGAACCACGTCCGGCGTGGATGCCGGGGCACGCTGGGTCACGCTGCGGGTATCGGAGCCGCAGGCCGCATGCTTGAGCGAGGACGCTGCGGCACCGTCACTTGGGCGCGCGCGCCGTGCAGGTTGCACGGCCTCGGCGCGGCGGCGGGTGCGCTCGCGCGCGGGCGCGCCGGTTCGCATTGTCAGCGGCGGGGCGAGCCCCCTACACTTGCGCCCTGGCGACCCCTCCGCACCCCGCACCCACGCGACCGCCGCCGCGCTCCGCGCCCCCGGCCCGATGGGTCTGACCCCGCATCCTCAGCCCAGGAGTCCCCCGAGTGGTCCCCGACAACGCGCGCACGCTCCGCCTGCGCCTGACGCTCCTGGCCGCCCTGCTGTCGCTCGCCGCTCCGGCGCACGCGCTGCGCGTGGTCAACTACAACCTGCTCAACTACCCGAGCAGCTCCTCGACCGGCGCGATCAACGCCGGCACGCGCAACCCGCACTTCCGCACCATCCTCTCGCCGCTCGCGGCCGACGTCGTGGTGGTGCAGGAGATGCAGTCGCAGGCGGGCGTCAACCTGTTCCTCTCCGACGTGCTGAACACGCTCGAGCCGGGCCAGTGGGCGGCGGCGCCGTTCACCGACGGCAACGACACCGACAACGCGCTCTTCTACAAGCCGGCGCGGCTCGAGTTCCTGGGCCAGCGCAGCTTCTACGTCTCGGTGGACGCCACTCGCCTCGTCAACGAGTACCGCGTGCGCCCCGCGGGCACCGCGAGCGCGGCCAGCGAGTTCCGCATCCTGTCGCAGCACCTCAAGGCCTCGACCGGCTCCACCAACGTGGCCCAGCGCCTGCGCGAGGCGACCGGGATCCGCGACACCATGAACGCGTATCCGCCCGGCACGCTGGCCATCCTGATGGGCGACTTCAACATCTACTCGGGCAGCGAGGGCGCGTTCCTCAAGTTCAAGGAGACGCAGGCGAACAACCAGGGCCGCCTCTACGACCCGCTCAACGCCCCGGCGATCACCTGGAACACCGCCTCGCTCGCGGGCATCCACACGCAGAGCCCGTGCAACACCTGTCCCGGCGGCTGGGCGACCGGCGGCCTCGACGACCGCTTCGACATGTTCCTGCCCACCGAGGGCTGGAACGACGGGCAGGGGTTCGAGCTGCTGACCTCCACCTACAAGTCCATCGGCAACGACGGGCAGCACTACAACCTCAACATCACCGACGCCCCGGTGATCCCCGAGGGCGCCGCCTACGCCTCGGCGCTGCTCAACGCCTCGGACCACCTGCCGATCCGCGTCGACCTGCAGCTGCCCGCACGCGCGGTCGTGACGCCGGCGCTGGCCTTCGGAACGGTGATCGTCGGCGCCCCCGCACCGTCGCTCGACCTCGCCGTCGGCAACGCGCTCGCGCCGCTCGACTCGCTCGACCGGCTCGACTACACGCTCAGCGCCCCGGCGGGGTTCGCGCTGGCGGGCGGCGGGCCGTTCCAGGCCGCCGAGGGCGCCACGAACCTGCACGCCGTCACGATGCTCACCGCCACGGCGGGCGCGCAGGCCGGCGACGTCGTCACGCTGAGTGACGACCCCGAGGCACCGCAGCGGCTGACCGCCGTCACGGGCCTCGTGCTGCGTCACGCCGAGCTGTCCCTCGACTCGCTGCTCGCGCTCTCCTCGGACACGCTCGAGTTCGGCACGGCGCCCGCGGGCGCGCATCCCGTGCGCTCGTTCCGCGTGCACGACCGCGGCTTCGACGCGCTGCAGGCCCAGCTCCGCCTCACGGCCGCGACGGTCACGGGCGGCGGCGGCCGGTTCGCCCTCACCGAGAGCTTCGTGCCCGAGACGATCGGCGCCGTGGGCCGCACCTACTCGGTGGCCTTCGACGCCTTCGGCGCCACCACCGATTCGCTCTACGAGGCCGAGATCACGCTCGAAGCCGCCGACGAGCCGCTGCCGGGCGCGGCCGCGGTCGCGGGCGCCTCGCTGTGGCTGCGGGCGACGGTCGAAGGGCAGGGCACGGTGGGGGTGGGTGGCGAGCGGCCGCCCACGGCGACGCTGCTGTTCGCCCCGGCGCCCAACCCGCTGCGCGAGAGCAGCGTCATCCGGTTCGACCTGGCGCGCGAGGAGCGCGTCACGCTCGACGTGTACGACCTGACGGGCCGCCGCGTGGCGCGGCTGCTGGAATCGCGCCTCACGCCCGGCCGCTACTCGGTGACCTGGTCCGGAGCCGGCCTCGGCGGCCGCGCCGCGGAGCCGGGCCTCTACTTCGTGCGCATGACCACGGCGGGGGGCGATCGCGCGACCGCCCGGCTCGCCATCGTGCGCTGACCGACGGACTCGGGGAGGGTTCCATGCGACGCCTGATGACCTCGCTGCTGCTGCTCGTGGCGGCCGCCTCACCCGCGCACGCCCTGCGGGTGACGACGTGGAACCTGCTCGATTACCCCAACCTCAGCTTCTCCACGCGGCAGCCGCACTTCCGCACCGTGATGGGGGCGCTCGACACCGACGTGCTGCTGGTGCAGGAGCTCAAGAGCTCGGCGGGCGCCGACTCGTTCCTCAACGTGCTCAAGGGCACCACTCCGGCCAAGGTGTGGAAGGGCGGCTCGAGCACGTTCATCGCCGCCACCGAGAGCGCGCTCTACTACGATTCGCTCAAGGTGTCGCACACGAACCTCGTGGCGCTGGCGACCGGCGGGCCGCGGCAGGCGCTCGTGGCGGTGATCCGGCCGCGCGGATACACAGCGGCCGCCTCGCAGTTCCGCGTCTACTCGCTGCATCTCAAGGCGGGCAACCCGTCGATCTCGCCCTCGGACTCGACCACCCGCCGCATCGAGTGCACCGCCATCCGCAACCACATGAACGCCGCGCCGGCCGGCACGAACCTGATCGTCCTCGGCGACATGAACTTCTATGGCGCGTGGGAGGGCGGCTACATCCGGCTCACCGAATCGCAGGCGGTCAACACCGGACGCATGCAGGACCCGATCACCATGACCTCGACGTGGCAGAGCCCCTCGAACGCCATCCACCACACCCAGTGCCCGTGCAACACCACCGGCTGCGCCGCGGGATTCTCGGGGGGCGGCCTCGACGACCGCTTCGACATGCTGCTCGGCAGCACCAATCTGTTCGACGGTGAGGGGCTCGACGTGGTGCCCGGATTGCTCCCGAACGGCTACGGCGCGTACGGCAACGACGGCTTCCACTACGACACGAACATCGACGCCAACACCAACTTCGCCGTGGGCAACGTGGTCGCCTCGGCGCTGCGGCAGTCGAGCGACCACCTGCCGGTCATCATGACGCTGCAGCTGCCGGCGCGCGTCGCGGCGCCGCACGCGCTGGCGTTCGGCGACGCCATCGTGGGCGGCGCCCCGAGCGTGGACATGAATGTCGCCAACAGCGCCCCGGTGCCGGGCGACGAGCTCGATTACACGCTCACCGCGCCCACGGGGTTCGGCGCCCCGGGCGGCGCGTTCCAGGCCAACGCGGGCGCCTGGGGCAACGTGCACGCGATCACCATGTCCACCGCGAGCGCCGGGCTCAAGTCGGGCACGCTCGTGGTCACGAGCGACGACGTGGACTCGACGGCCAAGCCCGTTCAGCTCTCGGGCCGCGTGCTCGACCACGCCGCGGCCTCGCTCGACTCGGCCGCGCTCGTCACCAGCCAGCTCGCCGACTTCGGCGAGCACCCGGAGGGCGAGTTCACGGGCCTCTCCGTGCGCGTGCACAATCTGGGCTACCACGCGCTGCAGGCGCGGCTCGCCACGCTGGGCGCCGTCATCACGGGCGGCGCCGACCGCTTCTCGATCCCCGGCGGCTTCACGGCCGCGCTGCTCGCCGGCGTGGGCCAGACGCTGCCGCTGGCGTTCGATGCCGCGGGCGCCACGCTCGACAGCACCTACGAGGCCACGCTCGCCATCGACAGCGCGGACGAGCCGCTGCCGGGCGCCACGGCGCAGGCCCCGCTCGCGGTGACGCTGCGCGCCAGGGTCACGAGCGGCGGGCTCTCGGTGGGCGGCCCGGTGACGGCGTTCGCGCTGCATGCACCCACCCCCAACCCGCTCCGCCGCAGCACGACGCTGGCGTTCGACCTGCCGCTGCGCACGCGCGTGGCGCTCTCGGTGCACGACCTCTCGGGCCGCCGCGTCGCCACGCTGGCGGAGGGCGAGTGGCCGGCCGGCCGGCACGCGGTGGCGTGGCGCGCCGCGGACGGCGCCGGCCGCGCGGTGGCCGCGGGTCTCTACTTCGTGCGCCTCGAGGCCGGCGGCCTCACCCGCGTGGCGAGGGTGGCGGTGCTGCCCTGAGCCCGGTCACGCTCTCCGCAGCCGCCCGCACCTAGTCCCCGCCCTCACGCTCCTCGGCACCCTCCGCCGCCCGCGGCCCTCGCGCCTCGGGCGGTGGCGCGTCTTGGGGCCCCGGCTCGAATCCCTCGCACGCGAGCACCGGCAGGCGGGGGTAGCGCTCGAAGCGCGCGTCGGACCGGGACAGACCGCACAGCCAGAACACGCTCCGCGGCGTGGCCACGCGCTGCGCGTGCCGGCAGCGGCCGCAGAGGCCGAGACGATCCGGGGGCGATTGCATCGTGCCAGTGCTCCTGGGGCGGATGCCCCGACGAGGTGTCGGTCCAGGCGACGGTTCTTCAAAATCCGCCCCGGTGCGGGGCCCGAGCGGAATCCGCCGCGATGGTGCTGTCCCATGGCGGACAGCCGTTTAGCGTCACGGAAGGCGGCGTGGCCCGGTCGTTGCACTCTATCACCTCGAACCCGCCCCCCCTGCCTCCTCGACCCCGGGAGACGAAGAAATGAAGACACTCAGGACTCTGCTGATCGCGATCGTCGCCCTCTCCGCGCTCTCCGCGCCCGCCGCCGTGCAGGCGCAGGGCACCAAGGACGAAGGCGAGAGCTCGACCTACTACACCGGTGGCCGCAGCGGCTCCGACATCGGCACCGCCGACGACAATCTCGGCCGCCGCCGTCGCGCCCAGGGTGGCGACGACGACCCGGTCCGCCCGGTGCCCGAGCCCGGCACGATGGCGCTCGCCTCCATGGGCCTCATCGCCCTGGGCGCCGCCGCGCGCCGCCGCCGCCAGCGCGAACAGGACAACGCCTAGTCGCACCCCCCCGCAGGACCGGCGTTCCTCACTCCCCACGTGAGCGCCGGCCTGCGGAGGGCGCCTCCCCTGCACGCATGGCCCCTCGCCATCGGCGGCCCGAGCCCCCGCTCGGGCCGCCGCGTCCTTTCCCGGCGGCCGCTTCGGGTTACACTCCCCGCCCATGATCGGACCCCCGAACCCCGGACGCCGCGCGTGAGCCGCGGCCGCGACCGCCGCAACGCCCCGGTCAGGACCGCCGCCGCCCCCAAGCCCGTCGCCCGCACCCTGCACGCCGCCGCCGAGGCCCGCGTCCCGTGGGCGGACCGCGCGGTGTTCGCCGTGCTCGCCGCCTTCGCGCTCGCCGCCCTCGCCATGGTGTTCGGCCCGCACACGGTGGGCGACGTGTTCACCGAGACCGACTTCTACGGCTCTTACGCCGAGGGCGCGCGGCTGTGGCAGCGGCTCCAGGTGGATCCGTCGCGCTACGGCGTCGTCGGCCCGCTGTTCGAACTCGTGCTGGGCCTGGTGGCCTTCGTGGTGCCGGACCTGTTCATCGCCGCCCAGCTCATCTCGGTCGCCGCGATGACGCTCGGCCTGTTCGCGTGGCATCGCGCCATCCGCGCCATGACCTCGCCGCTCGCCGCGCTGCTCGCGCTGGTGCTGCTGGCGGCCAACGCGCAGATCTACCGCCACGCCTGGGCCGCCACCACCGACGCGCTCGCCTTCGCGCTGCTGGGCGGCGCCCTCGCCGCGATGCTCGGCGCGCTCGGCCGCGCCGGCGTGCGCACGGCCGGCCTGCTGGCGGGGCTGGCGTTCCTCACGCGGTACACCGGCATCGTCATGCTGCCGGCCGCCGTGCTGGCACTGGCGTTCGGCTGGACCGGGCTCCACCGCGGCCTGCGGGCGCGGGCCGTGGGCGGGTTCGTGCTGGGCTTCGCGGTGATTGTGCTGCCCTGGGTGCTGATCTCACTCGCCAGCGGCCAGAAGTTCACGATGCAGTTCCACCACAACCTCGCCTACGACGCCTACGCGCGCTGGCAGGGGATCCCGTGGGACCTCTACCAGCGCGACATGCAGTCGCAGTTCCCCACGCTGCGGTCGGTGTTCGAGAAGCAGCCGGCACTGGTGTTCGACCGCCTGTGGCTCAACCTGCGCGAGCACGCGCTGTTCGACATGCGCGACGTGGCGGGCTGGGCGCTGGTGGTCCCGGCCGCTCTCGGCCTGCTGCTCGCGTGGCGCCAGCGGATGCTGCTGCGGCTGGCGCCGCTGCTCGCGTTCTCGCTGATGCTCTACCTGCTGCTGGTGCCCATCTTCCACAGCCCGCGCTACTCGATGACGCTGCTGCCGGCGTGGGCGGCGCTCGCGGCGTTCGCACTGGCCTCGCCGCGCTTCGCGCTGGCGTGGGGCCCCAGCGGCGCGTGGCTCAAGCCGTGGCTGGTGCTGGTGCCGCTGGCGATGACGCTGTCGGCCAACGCGCGCGCCACCGCCCGCACGCTCGACCAGCTGCCGCGCGAGGCGCGCGTGCTCGCCGAGCAGGTGCGGCCCGCCGTCCGCCCGGGCGAGCGCGTGCTGGCGCGCAAGGCGCACTTCGCGTTCCACGCCGGGCTGACGCCGCTCGCGTTCCCGTTCACCGACTCGCTGCCGCAGCTCGCCGGCTACGTGCGCGAACACGACATCCGCTGGCTCTACTTCTCGTGGCTCGAACTCGAGCTGCGGCCCAACTTCGCCTTCCTGCTCGACACCTCGGCCAAGGTGCCGGGGCTCACGGTGCGCGGGGTCAGCCGCGACCACCCGGCCGTGCTCTACGAGATCGGCCCCGAGTTCGGCCTGATGCCCGGCTGGTACCGCGACATCGTCCAGCGCGGCATGCACAACGCACGCGCCGCGGTGGACGTGAAGAAGGACGACGTGCGCTCGCGCCTGATCCTGGCGCTGTGGGAGCGCGAACAGGGCCGGCCCGAGAACGCGCAGCGCTATCTCGACGAGGCGCTCGTGTACGCCGGCAATGACGACGGCGTGCGCATGCTGTGGGCCGACAACCTGCTGCGCACCGGAAGGGCGCCGCAGGCCGAGCGCGAGTTCCGCGCGCTGGTCGGCCGCAATCCGGGCGATCCGAGCCTCGAACAGGGGCTGGGCTGGTCGCTGCACGCGCAGGGCCGCGCCGCCGAGGCCGCGGCCGTGTGGCGGCCGCTCATCGCCGGCATGCAGGACCCGCCGACGCTGCGCGCCATGATCCAGGCGTTCCGCGCCAGCGGCGACCTGGTGGCGGCGCAGGCGGCGGCGGCGCGCCTGCGCGAGGCGGAGCAGGCGCCGTGAGGCGGCTCGCGGCGCTCACCGCGCTCGCGGCGCTCACCGCGCTCGCGGTGGCCGGCTGCGCCGGCTCGCGTTCCGGCGCACCGGGCGCCGAGCCCAAGCGGCCGCCCGCGGTCCGCGCCGAGCCCGCGCCGCCCGCGGCCGACTCGGTCACGCTCGCGCTGTGGCGGCTCGACGAGTCGGGCGGGCAGCGCTGCGCCGATGCCGGCCCGTTCCAGCTCGACGGCGTCGCCGGCATCGACACGCGCACCGACTTCGGCCGCTTCCGCGGCGGCCGCACGTTCACGCGCACGCCGCAGTCGTTCGTGCACGTGCGCGACAATCCCATGCTCGAGTCGGCGCGCGGGTTCAGCATCGAGGCGTGGGTGCTGCCGCAGTCGCACACCGCGCACGAGCTGCAGGTGGTCGCGGCCCGCTGGAACGGCGGCCCCAACGAGCAGAGCTGGGTGCTGGGGGTGGCCGGCCAGAAGCTCCTCTATCCCGCCGTGCGCCAGGAGAGCCCGGGCTGGTTCCGCGAGGTGGTGACGGGCGTGCCGACCGGACGCGTCGTGTTCGGCGTGCTGCCCGACCTCGCCGCCGGCGTGCGCGGGTTCGCCTCGACCTCGACCCTCTCGCTCGGGCGCTGGACGCACATCGCCGCCACGCTCGACGGCGAGGTGGTGCAGCTCTACGTGGACGGGCGCCTCGACGCCCAGTACGTGCTGTCGGGCGGCATCCGCGCCAGCGTCGCCCCGCTCACCCTCGGCAACACCTACGACCCGCGGCGCCTGTCCGACTTCGGCGGCGACCTGCGGCTCGACCCGGGCCCGGTCGAGGAGCAGTTCTACGGGTTCCACGGCACGCTCGACGAGGTCCGCCTCTCCTCGCGCGCCCGCACGCGGTTCGACTCCACCGACCTGCGCTGACACCGCCGTGGCCGCTGCGGCCACGACGTGCCCATGGCGCGCCGGCCCGCATCCTCGCTAGGGTCGGCGGCATCCAAGGCCCCCGAGCGACACCGCCCCGGATCGTGAGGTCCCGATGCGCCGCATCCTCCGCCTGCCCCTCCTGCTGATGACGCTGCTGACGGTGGCGGCGCCGGCCCGCGCCGAGATCGCGCGCCTGATCGTGGCGCAGCTCGCCGCCCCGAGCGCGCCCGACGCCCCGCCGCCCGCCCGCGGCGCGGCGCCGCGGCTGGCCGCGCTGGGGCTTCGCGTGCAGCGCTCGCTGCTCGATGGCCTGGCGCCCGAGCCGTGGGCCGCCCGTGCCGCGGGGGCGGCGATGCCGGGCGAGCACGGCTTCGCGCCCGAGCGCATCGTGCTGCTCGAGGCGCCCGACCCGGCGCTCGCCGCGCACGCGCTGCGGGCGCTCGCCGGCGACCCGCAGGTGGACTGGGCCGAGCCGGTCGTGACGCGCACGATGGAGTCCTTCACGCTCGAGCCGCTGCCGCCTCGCGCCTTCGGCACGGACTCGCTGCCGTCCGACCCCTACCTGCGCGACGGGCGCCAGTGGGGACTCTGGAACACCGGGCCCTCGGCGCCAGCGGGCGGCGTCGCACGCGCCGACGTGCAGGCGCTCGAGGCGTGGCGCATCACCACCGGCGACGAGCGCGTGCGCATCGCCGTCGCCGACACCGGCATCGACCCCGACCAGCCCGAGCTCGGCGGCCTGCGGTTCATGGGCGGGCCGCGGCTGGCCGACGCCCTCAACGTGACCGGCGAGCCGGTGCCGGCGGTGACCGACAGCTTCGGGCACGGCACGCCGGTCGCCGGCGTGATGAGCGCGCGCACCCACGACGGCCCGCACTTCACCGGCGGCGGCGTCGCCGGACTCGCGGGCGGCGACGGCGTCACCACCTCCGGCTGCACGCTGGTGCCCATCAAGATCTCGGCCGGCCACTCGGGTTACGCCTCGTCGTGGGACATCGCGCGCGCCGCCATCCACGCCACGCACGCCGGCGCGCGGGCGATGAACCTGTCGTTCGCCGGCACCAGCGAGAGCCGTGTCGAGCGGCAGGCGCTCACCTACGCGCTGCTGCGCGGCTGCGTGGTCGTGGCGGCCAGCGGCAACCGGGGCGCCAGCGATCCCACGCGGGCGCACTACCCGGCGGCCTACGCCGCCGAGGGGCTGGCCATCCAGGCGGGCGCGAGCGATCCGTACGACGAGCGCGTCGGGTTCTCCTCCCACGGGCCCGGGCTCGACGTGGTGGCGCCGGGCGTCGGCATCTGGACCACGTTCATGAGCTACCCGAGCTACGCCGGCGCCTCCTACCCGGGCTACGTCGCCGCCTCCGGCACCTCGTTCGCGGCGCCGTTCGTGACCGCGGCGGTGGGCCTGCTGGCGAGCGTGCGGCCCGAGCTGCGCGACACCGACTTCCAGCAGATCCTGCGGCGCACGGCCCGCGACATCCCGCCCGCGGGGCCCGACGCGCAGACCGGCTGGGGCCGGCTCGACGTGGCGCGCGCGCTGCACGCCGTGCGGCCCGAGGTGGGCATCTGGCACGACGAGGTGCCCGCCGACCGTCTCGAGGGCGAAGTCCCGGGCACGCTGGAGGTGGGCGAGGGCACGCTCGGCACGCTGCCGCTCCACCGCGGCACGCAGCCGGCCGTGCGCATCGCCGCCTACGCCACCGTCACCGTGCCCGATTCGCTCGCCGACTCGCTGGTGGTGTGGCCGCGCGTCGGCGGCACGTTCGCCGTGCGCGGCGACTTCCGCCTGCCCTACTTCACCCCCACCGCCGAGGTGGTGGCGCAGCAGGGGCGCACGTTCACGCTGCGCGGCCACCTCTACCGCGTCTCGCGCGACTCGTGCGAGACCTGCGACGACCTCTACCTGCCGCTGGCGCCGAGCAACGTGCGGTTCGGCTTCACCGTGATCGGGCGCGCCGACCGCTCGGGTGGCGGGCCCGCCGGTCCGCCGCCGCCGCCGCCGGTCACCGCGTTCTCGGTCTCGCCCAATCCGTTCCGCGGCGCGCTCACGCTGCGGCTGCCCGATGCGGCGCGCGTCCGCGTGCTCGATGCGCAGGGGCGCGTGCTGCGCGAGTGGCGGGCGGCCGCGGGCGAGTCGCGCTGGGACGGGCTCGATGCGGCCGGCCGCACGCCGGCGCCGGGGCTGCTGTTCGTGCACGCGACCCTCGCCGACGGCCGCCTCGCGACCCGGCGCGTCATCCGCCTGCCGTGACACTGGCGCGCGCGGCGGCGAGCCCGCATGCTGCGCGCGTGCGCACCCGCCTGCCGATCCTGCTCGCCGCCTCGCTCGCCCTCGCCGGCTGCGCCGCCCCGCGCACGGCGGACGACTGGGCGCTCGTCACCGACCGCACCCCGCCGTTCCTCGCCGGCACCTCCGGCGCCGATGCCAGCGTCGCCGCCGATGCGCACGGCCGCGTCGCGCTCACGTGG
>CAZMQP010000014.1:0-1217 GCA_964568385.1 uncultured bacterium | reverse complement strand
GCAGCCTCCAGACTTGCGGCGACCACGACTCCCGGCAGCTCGCCAGCCGTCCGCGCCCAAGCACCCACGAGCTCCACGAAATGCGCCCGATTGTCCGGGAGCAGATCGCAAAGCAGCCGACGCACGGCCGCGTCGCGCTCACGTGGGTCACGCGCGACACGCTCGGCGCCACCGACCTGTGGGTGAGCGTGTCGTCCGACTCGGGCGCCACGTTCTCGCCGCCGCTTCGCGCCAACGCCCGGGCGGGCAAGGTCGCGAGCTATCCCGAGAGCCGGCCCGTCGCCGCCTTCGGGCCCGGCGGCCGGCTGCTGCTGGTGTGGGCCTCGGCCCGCGACGAGGGCGAGTACGCCAGCGACATCGCCGCGCGCGTCAGCCCCGACGGCGGCCGCACGTGGGAGCCCGAGCAGACGCTCAACGACGACGCCGGGGATCCGCGCTCCACCTATCACGGCTTCGCCGCCGCCGACTGGCTCGCCGACGGCCGCCCGGTGGTGGCCTGGATCGACGGCCGCGCCCACCCGCTCGCCGCGGGCGAGGAGGAACCGCACACGGCCGAGATCTACGCCGACGTCGGCGACCGGGGCGCCTGGGGCCCCGACACCCGCGTCGCCGGCCTCGTCTGCCCGTGCTGCCGCATCGCGCTCGCCGCGCGCGGCGCCGACGTGGCCATCGCCTACCGCGGCGCGCAGGACGACCTGCGCGATCCGCGGCTGGCGCTCTCGCGCGACGGCGCGCGGCGCTTCCGCGCCGACAGCCTGGTGTCGCGCGACGCCTGGCGGCTCGACGGCTGCCCGTCGCAGGGGCCGGCGCTCGCCGCCGGCACGGGCCCGCTGGCCGGCGCGGTGGCGTGGTTCACCGGGGCCGAGGCGGTCGCCGGCGTGCACGTGGCCGCGTGGAAGGCGGTGGGCGACAGCGCGTTCGCATTCGAGCGGCTCGATGCGCCCGCCGACAGCCTGCGCGATCCCAAGCGCCCCATGCTCGCGGCGCTCGGCCCGGCCATGGTCTTCGGCGTCGTCGGCAGGCCGCCGGGCGGGGAGTCGCCGCGCGTGCTGGCGCTGCGCCTGCTCCCCGCGCGGGGACCGGCCACCGGGTGGCTGAGGCTCGGCGCCGGCGTGCGCAGCGCGGCCATGGCCGCCGCCGGCGACGGCGCCGCCTGGGCCGCCTGGACCGAGGACCCCGGCGAGGGCCCGCGCGTCCGCCTGGCGCGCCTGCAGCCG
>CAZMQP010000013.1:5982-19004 GCA_964568385.1 uncultured bacterium | reverse complement strand
GCGAGTTCATCCAGACCGACGTCTACGGCGTGTTCGTGCTGGCCGAGGAGGCCCGGCGCGTCGGGGTGCGCCGGTTCATCCAGGTGAGCACCGACGAGGTGTACGGCGAGGTGCTCGAGGGGCACTCGACCGAGGACTGGCCGCTCAACCCGCGTTCGCCCTACGCCGCCAGCAAGGCGGGCGGCGACCGGCTCGCCTACGCGTACCATTGCACGTACGGGCTCCCGGTCGTGGTGACGCGCTGCTCCAACAACTACGGCCCGCGCCAGTACCCGGAGAAGCTGGTGCCGCTGTTCGTGACCAATGCCATCGACGACGAGCCGCTGCCCGTGTACGGCAACGGCCGGAACACGCGCGACTGGCTGCACGTGCGCGACCACTGCGACGCGCTGCTGACGCTGCTCACCTTCCCCGGCATCGAGGGGGAGACCTTCAACATCGGCGCCGGCCACGAACTCGACGTGCTCACCATCACCGACACGCTGCTCACACTGCTCGGCAAGCCCGCGTCGCTGATCCGCCATGTCGAGGACCGCCCCGGCCATGACCGCCGTTACGCCGTGGACTGCTCCAAGCTCACGCGCGTGACCGGCTGGGAGCCGCAGATCCCGTTCGAGCAGGGCATCCGCGACACGGTCGCCTGGTTCCAGGCGAACACCGCGTGGTGGCGCCCCATCAAGCAGGGCGAGTTCCGCGCCTACTACGAGCGCATGTACGGCCAGCGCAAGGTGCTGCGCGAGGTGAAGGCGTGAGCCCACGCCTCGCCGTGCTGTTCCTGTGCGCGGGCCTGGCCACGGCGGCCGGTGCCCGCGCCCAGGCGCCCGAGGAACTGTCCGCCGAATCGGTGGAGGCGATCTCCCGCCAGCACACGGCCCGCTCCGAGTCGCGCGAGCCGGGCCGGCTCGCGCTGCCCGGTCCGGTGGACGCCGCGACCTACCGCGTCGGCCCCGGCGACGAGTTCCGCCTCACGTTCGCGGGCACGCTGACCCGTGAGCACCTGCTCGTCGTGGGGCCCGAGGGCTGGCTCGCACTTCCCGGCGCCGGCACGCTGCCCGTCGCCGGCCTGACGCTCGAGGAGGCGCGCACCCGCGTGCTCGAGCGCATCCGCCGCGACGTCCGCGGCGTCCGGATGGACCTGCGGCTCGAGCGGCCGCGCACGTTCCGTGTGCACCTGACAGGCCAGGTGAAGGAGGCCGGGGAGCACGACGCCACGGCCGTCACCTCGCTCGCCGACCTGCTCACGCCGGAGCGGCTCGGGAAGGACGCCTCGACGCGGCGCATCGAACTGCACGGGCGGGACGGCCGCGCGCGGATGGCCGATCTCGGCGCGTTCCTCGCGACCGGGGATGCGAGCGGGCTGCCCCCGCTCGAGGATGGCGACGTCATCCACGTGCCGGTGGCGCGCGAGTTCGTGCACGTCTTCGGCGCCGTCGGCAGCCCCGGGCGGCTCGAGCGCTCCCCGACGGACAGCCTCGCGACGCTGCTGCGCATGGTCGGCGGCACGCTGCCGAGTGCGGCGCCGGGCCCGATGCTGTGGCTGCACTGGCGGCCGGAGGGCGTGCGCCCGGACACGGTGTGGGTGGAGCCCGGCGACGCGGCGACGCTGGCGCGTCCGGTGGCTGACGGCGACCGCCTGTACGTGCACTTCCAGTCGCAATACCGGCAGCAGCGTGAGGTCTCGGTGATGGGCGAGGTGCACCGGCCGGGCCAGTTCCCGATCACCGAGGGGCGCACGCGCCTGTCCGACATCCTGCGCGAGGCGGGCGGGCTGCTCCCGACCGCCGACCTCTCGGCCGTGCACGTGCACCGCTCGCGAACGGGCGCCGCCACGCGCGACATCGAACTCGAGCGGCTGCTGCGGCTGTCGCGCGCCGAGCTCACCGCGTCGGAGTACGAGGCGCTCCGCACCCGGCTCGCCGCCCAGCGCGAGGACTACCGGGTGGACTGGCGCGTCGTCTCGAAGGGCGACCCCGACCTCGACCTGCTGCTGCTGCAGGGCGACATCATCCGCGTCGAGCGCCTGGTCAACACCATCCGCGTGGACGGCGAGGTGCTGCGCCCGGCCATCGTCGGCTACCAGCCCGGGGACCGGATCTCGGACTACATCCGCAAGGTGGGCGGCTTCACCAACCGCGCGTGGCGCGGCAAGGTGCGCGTCACGCGCGCGGTCAACGGCCAGACGCTCTACGCCCGTGACGTGCGCGCGCTCGATCCCGGTGACTTCATCTGGGTGCCGGAGAAGCCCGACGAGTCGCTGTGGCTGCGCGCGCAGCAGACGCTGACGGCGCTCGCGCAGGTGGCCACCATCGTCATCGCCATCCGGTCGGTGCGATGAGCGAGCGCATCGACCTGCGCCCCGCGCTGCGGGCGGTCTGGGACGGGCGCCGCCGCGTGCTGGCGGCGGCGGCCATCGCGGGCGTGGTCACGCTCGGCATCGCGTTCCTGATGCCGCGGTGGTACCGGGCGACCGCGGTGATCCTGCCGCCCGAGGAGTCCGACCTGCTCAGCAACATGAGCCTGGCGCAGCGCGCGCTCACGCGCTTCCCCGCCTTCGGCATCCTCAACGACTACTTCACGCCCGCGGACATCTTCAAGGCCGTGCTCGGCAGCCGCACCGTGGCCGAGGAGCTGATCGAGCGGTTCGACCTCAAGACGGTGTACCGGCAGAAGAGCCTCGAGAAGACCATCAAGGCGCTGCGCGAGAACTCGCGCATCAAGCTGAATCCCGACGGCACGATCCAGGTGTCGGTCGAGGACAAGGATCCGGCGCGGGCGGCGGCGATGGCCAACGCCTATCTCGAGGCGCTCGACCGGTTCAACGTCGAGAAGCGCAACACGCAGGCACGGCGGACGCGCGAGTTCCTGGAGGGCCGCGTGACCGAGACCGACTCGCTGCTGCGCGCCAGCGAGGGGGCGCTGCGCGACTACCAGGAGCGCACGCGCACGGTGGTGCCCACCGCGCTGCAGAACGCCGACGTGCGGTCGTCGGCCGACCTCATGGCGCGCAAGATGATGCTCGAGGTCCGCCTCGGGGTGCTGCGCGGCTACCTGCGCGACGACCACGAGGAGGTCGTGCAGGTGCAGCGCGAACTCGCCGCGCTCGGCTCGCGCATCGCCTCGCTGCCCGCGCTGCAGACCGACCTGACGCGGCTCGTGCGCGACCAGAAGGTGTACGAGCAGCTGTTCCTGCTGCTCACGGCCGAACTCGAGCAGTCCCGCATCCGCGAGACCATGGACACGCCGACGGTGCAGCTGCTCGATCCGGCGACCGTGCCGGAGCGCCACAGCCGGCCCAAGCGGCTCATCCTCGCCATCGCCGCGGCGCTGCTCGCGGGCACCGCCATGGCGCTGTGGGTGGGCGCGCAGGCCCGCGACCCGCGCGCCGAGCCGGCATGACGGACGCCGCGCCCGGCGCGGCCGCAGCGCTCGGACGGCAGGTCGCCCGCAACACGCTCGCCGGCTATCTCGGGCGGGCGGTGTACGTGGCGGGCTGGATGGTGCTGGCGCCCTGGATGCTGCAGGTGCTCGGGCCCGAGCGCTTCGGCCTGTGGTCGCTGGTGACCGTCGTCTCCGGCCTGTACCTGACCTTCGACTTCGGGCTGCAGAGCGCGCTCATCCGCTATGTCGCCGAGTTCCGCGCCGTGAACGACTCGGTGCGGCTGCGCGCCGTCATCGGCATGGCCGCGGCGCTCTATGCCGGGCTGTCGGCGGTGTGGGTGCTGGTGCTGGTGCTCGGCCGCGAGCCGCTGCTCGGCTTCTTCCGGGTCTCGGCCGCGCTCCATGACGAGGCGGCGTGGGCGCTGGCCTCCGCCGGAGTGGCGTACTCGGCCATCAACCTGAGCATGTTCGTGGCGGCGCTGTACTCCGGCATCCATCGCATGGACCTGTGGTCGCTGTGGTCGGTCCTGGCGACGCTGCTGCAGCTAGCCGCCGTCGTCGCCGTGCTCGCCGTTGGTGGCGGCGTGGTGGGCGTCGTGCTGGCCAACGGCGCGGCGCTGCTGCTGAGCGGCATCGTCGGCCTGGTGTACCTGCGCCGCCTCGCGCCCGACCTGCGCCTGTCGCTGCCGCCGTGGCCGGCGGGTCTGTGGGGGCGGCTGGCGCGTTACAGCCTGGCGCTGCAGGTCATCAACCTCGGCCTGCTGGTGCTGTTCCAGCTCGAGAAGCTCCTCTACGGACGCTACCTCGGGCTGACCGAGGTCGGCGAATGGGAACTCGCCTACCGGCTCGCCTTCGGCGCGTGGTCGCTGCCGGCGCTGCTGCTGCCGCCGCTGCTCTCGGCGATCGCGCACCTGTCGGCGGCGGGCGAGCGCGAGCGGCTGCGGCGGCTGACCGAGCGCGCCTCGCGCGTGCTGCTGGTGGTGGCGTTCCCGCTCGCCGCCGGACTGGTCGCGCTGGCTCCCGCGGCGATCGCCGCCTGGCTGGGCGAGGGGCACGCCCTCGCCGCGCGCGCGACGGTGGCGCTCGGCCTCGCCCTGGGCGTCAACATCCTGACCGGCGTCGGGGCCACGCTGATGCGCGGCCTCGACCGCGCCGGCCTCGAGGCCGAGTACCACCTCATCGGCATCGTGCTCCACGTCGGCCTCGGGCTGTGGCTGGTGCCGCGCGTCGGCTTCGATGGCGGGCTCATCGCCGTGGTGGCCTCGACCGTGGTGTCGTCGCTGTGGTTCGTGTTCCGCTACCACCGCGCCATCGGCGAGCCGGTCGCGCCCTACCTGCGCGGCATCGTGCTGCCGCTGGCCGCGGCCGCCGCCGCCGGCGGGCTCGCGGGCGGCCTCGTGGCGCGGCAGTGGGGGGCGTGGAGCGCCGATCCCTCGCGCGCCGGGGCGCTCGCCGCCTTCGTCGCAGGCGGCGTCGTGCTCGTGGCGGTCTCGGCGCTGATCATGTGGGGCACCCGCGCCGTGACGCGGGCCGACGTGGACGAGGTGCTGGCGCTGGTACGGCGGCGTCCGGCGGCGGGAGGAGCGGCGTGAGCACGCGCCCCGACCTCGTGCTCGACATCTTCCCCGGACTGTTCCCCGCGGGCGGCATCGGCCGCTACGTGCGCGACCTGTGCGCCGCCCTGCGCACGCTTCCCGGTGGGCCGAGCTACCGCTTCGCCCACCCGTGCAACCTGCGGGACGTCGCCCGGTCGCGCTACCGCGAGGACGAGCTGATCGAGCTGCCCTTCGGCTGGCGACGGATGCGCGTCGTGTGCGTGGCCAGCGCGCGCCTCCGTCTGCCGGTGGACGCGATGCTCGGGCACCCGCGGCTGTTCCACTCGCCGCTCGGCTACGGGCCGCTGGTCTCGAAGGCGCGCGCCATCGTGCATGTGCATGACCTCACGTTCGTCCAGCACCCGGAATGGCATCCGTTCCGCACCACGTTCTTCCTGCAGCACACGGTGCCGATCGCCGCGCGGCGGGCCGAGCGCGTGATCTGCCACTCCGAGTGGGTGAAGGCCGAGACCGTCCGGGGCTTCGGCGTGGATCCCGGCCGCATCACGGTCATCCCGCCGCCGCTCGGGCACGACTTCCATCCGGTGCCGCGCGCCGAGGCCGAGGCGCACGTGGCGCGGCGCTTCGGGCTCGACGGCCCCTTCTTCCTGCACGTCGGCACCATCGAACCGCGCAAGAACCACGTGCGCATCCTCGCCGCCTTCGAACAGCTGCGGCGCGAGGGCTTCCCCGGCCCGCTGGTGCTGGTGGGCAAGGACGGCTGGCGCATCGAGCCGATCCTGGCTCGGCTCGAGGGCTCGCCCGAGCGCGCGCACGTGATGCGCGTGAGCGACGCCAGCGAGGCCGACCTGGTGGCGCTCTACGGCGCCACGACCGGCGTCGTGTTCCCCTCGCTCGAGGAGGGCTTCGGCATGCCCATCCTGGAGGCGATGGCCTGCGCCGCGCCCTGCATCACCGGGGACCGCACGGCGATGGCCGAGGTCGGCCGCGACTACGCCCTGCTCGTGACGCCCGAGGACGAGGGCGGCATCCTGGCGGCGTTGCGGGCGCTGTGGCGCGATCCGGCGCACCGCGAGCGCGCCGCCGCCACGGGGCCGGCGCGGGCGGAGGGCTACCGCCTCGAGCGCTGGGCCGCGCGCACGTTCGAGCTCTACCGCTCGGAGCTCGCGCGGGCGGTCGCCGCGAGGCCGTAGCCGAGCGCGCCGAACATCAGCCAGAACCACAGGAACTGGTACTGCACGCCCTGGAACGTGGGCTCGACCAGCGAGTGCGTGAGCCCGAGCCAGAACGACACCATGAGCGCGAGCGCCAGCGGGGCGTGCCCGGGCACCCGGCGCAGCCGGCGGAGCCCGCGGAACAGCAGCACGACGGCGGCCAGCCACAGCAGCACGCCGGGCACGCCGAGTTCCGAGCTCACCACCAGCCAATGGTTGTGGATGTCGATGCCGGCGAGCTTGTCGGGGTAGGGGATGCCCTGGTTGAGGCCGAGCCCCCACGGCAGGTGGTCCAGCGTGCGCTGCCAGCCCTCGCGCAGGTACCAGAGCCGGATCAGCATGCTGCCGACGTCGCGCAGGTTGGTGAACCGCATGAGCAGCGCCTGGCCGAAGGGCGTCGCCAGCGAGATGGCGAGCAGGGCCACGAGGGTGGCGAGCCCCATCCAGCGCGCCCGCCGCCGCCAGCCCAGGAACAACTGCACGAACAGCCCGACCACGTAGAGCACCGCCGCCGCGCGCGAGGCCACCAGCATCTGCACCGCCATGCCCAGCACCACCGTGGTCCACGCCAGGGCGCGCATGGCGAGGGGGCCGCGCGTCAGCGCCAGGGCCAGCGCCACCGGACCGATGAGCAGCAGCAGCGTGGCGATGTAGTTGGCGGTGCCCCAGCCGAGGTCGGTGGCGCTCGAGCGATGGAAGATGGCCTGGCTCGCCGACAGCCCGCTCGCGGCGGCCCGCAGCAGCGCGGTGCCGGCGATGGCGATGCCGCCCAGCAGCACGCTCAGCTCCCACGTGCGCCTCGGCACCACCGCGTGAAGCCGCAGTGCCACCGCGCCGGCGAGCAGCCCCACCAGCATGCGGCGCGTGCCGAGGAACAGGTGCAGCCCGTCGAACGCCCAGAAGCCCGTGAACAGCGCCCACGCCACGAACGCCAGGTTGGCCAGTTCGGCCGGGTGGCTGGTGGTGAGCGCGGACGAGCGCGTGCGATGCAGGTGCACCGCCGCCAGCGCGGTGGCGACCGCGAACGACCACTCGAAGGGGAACAGCACGCCCGCCTGCGGGAACGGGATGAGGGCGGGCGTGAGCAGGATGGGCAGCCACGGCGCCCACCACAGTGCGGCCGTCGCGGCGGCGGGCAGCGTGAGCGCGACCAGGGCGAGGCCGGGCAGCGACATCACGCCGAGCCCGCTCCAGAGGGCGACGAGCACGCCGGTGCCGCCGCCGATCAGGACCGGCGGCAGCCAGCGCGACGGGCGCGGCGGGGAGGGCGAGGGCGTCAGTGGGGCTCCGGGTCGGGCGGTGGGTGGAGGCGTGGACACCCTCGGGTGGGGCGGTTAGGCTCGCCCGCCCATGTTCCGGTTGATTCCCCACAAGTTCAAGGCGCTGCGCCGTCGCTTCGGCGACCAGCCCTTCCGCCTGCTCGATATCGGCGCTGGCAATCACTCGGCGACGCTGGCGCGCCAGTGGTTCCCGCACGTCCACTACACGGGCGTGGATCGCGACCGCGCCTACAACAACGACCCCGCCGACTTCGCCGCGATGGACGCGTTCCACGAGATCGACCTCACGCGGCTCGACTTCTCGGCCCTGCCCGACGGCGGCTTCGACGCCATCCTGATGGCGCACGTCATCGAGCACCTCGAGAACGGCGACGAGGTGGTGCGCGGGCTCGTGCCCAAGCTGCGCCCGGGCGGCCTGTTCTGCCTGGAGTTCCCCGGCCGCAACTCGCTGCGCCTGCCCTCCATGAAGGGCACGCTCAACTTCCACGACGACCCGACGCACGTGCGCCTGTTCACGGCCTCCGAGGTGTCGCGCCTGCTCGAGGGGAGCGGCATGCGCGTGCTGCATGCCGGCACGCGGCGCGACTGGAGCGGCATCCTGTTCATGCCGCTGCACGCCTTCAACGCCAAGCGCTACCACGGCTTCGTGCCGGGCGGCGTGTTCTGGGATCTGTTCGGCTTCGCCGACGAGGTGTTCGCCGAACGCCTCGCACCGCGATCCCCCGCGGCATGACGGGGCGCGCGTCCGCCGCCCCGGTCCTGCGGACGGTCGCCTACGACCTCCGCTTCGCCGCGGATCACTTCCCCGGCATCGGCACGCACGCGTTCTGCCTGATCGAGGAACTGCTGCGCCTCCCGGGGGACACGCGCTACATCGTGCTCTGGAATCCGGGTCTGCGGCAGACGCGCTTCGACTTCACGCCGATTCGCGAGCACCCGCGCGTGACCTGGGTGGAGAAGCGCTGGGCGCCGGTGGCCCCTCATCTGATGCCCCGGCTCGGCAGCTGGCTGCGCGAGGTGGGCCCGGACCTCTACTTCTCGCCCTTCTACCTGCTGCCCGTGGGGGCGCCCTGCCCGTGCGTGCTCACCCTGCACGACGTCTGGCCGCTGCGGCTGCCGGGTGGGCTGCCGTTCCTGCGGCGCATGTCCTACCAGGTGATGATCGCGTGGGCGGCCCGCGCGCGGCTGGTGGTGACGAGCAGCGAGTTCAGCAAGCGCGAGATCGCCGAGCTGTCGGCGGTGAGCGAGTCGCAGGTGCGCGTGGTGCCCCTGGGCGTGCCGCCCGAGCGCGCGGCGATCGAGCCCCGGCGGCCGGCCTCGCTGCCGCGCGATCCGTTCGCGCTCGTGGTCGGCGTCAACAAGCCGCACAAGAACCTGCCCATGCTGGCGCGGGCGTGGGCGCTGCTCGGCGACAAGCCGCCGCTGCAGCTCGTCTCGGCCGGTCCCATCGACCCGCGACATGCCCGGTTCGACACGCTCGCGCGGGAGGCCGGCGCGCGGCAGGTCACCGTGCTCGGGCGGGTCGAGGAGGACGAACTCGCCTGGCTCTACTCGCACGCGACCGTCGTGCTGTTCCCGACGCGCTACGAGGGCTTCGGGTTCCCGCTGGTCGAGGCGTTCCGGCACGGTGCGGCCACGATCGCCAGCGACATCCCGACGCTGCGCGAGACCGGCGACGGCGCGGCGCACTTCTGCGACCCCGACTCGCCGCAGGCGTGGGCGGACGCGATCGAGCGCGTGGCCCGCGACCCGGAGTGGCGCGCCCGGCTGCAGGACGCGGGTCTCGAGCGAGCGCGCCACTTCACGTACGAGCGCTGCGCCCGCGAGACGCTGGCGGTGATGCACGAGGCCCTGACCCCCGAGGCGGACGAATCCGACGACGAGGGCCGCCCGTGAGGATCGTGCACGTCTACAAGGACTACCATCCGCCGGTGCGTGGCGGCATCGAGCAGACGGTCGAGCGCATGGCGCGCGCGCAATCGGGCGATGGGCACGACGTGACCGTGCTGGTGTCGGCGAGCGGCGGCCGTGAGACGCGGCGTGAACGGCTCGACGGCGTGCGCGTGATCCGCGTGGCGGAATGGGCCCGCGCGATGTCGGCCCCGTTCTGCCCGTCGTTCCCGCGCGAGCTGGCCGCGCTCGAGGCGGACGTGTGGCACCTGCACTATCCGAACCCGACCGGCGAGCTGAGCTGGCTGCTGCACCAGCCGTCCGGGGCGCTGGCGGTCACCTACCATGCCGACGTCGTGCGGCAGCGGCTGGCGATGCCGGTGTACGGCACGTTCGTGCGCCGGCTGCTGGCGCGCGCCGACGTGCTGATGCCGACCTCGGACCGCTACATCGCGCACTCGCCGTTCCTGCGGCCGCACCGAGACAAATGCCGCGTCGTGCCGCTGGGCATCGACCTGTCCCCCTACGAGGGCCTCGACCCGGGAGCGCCGGAGGCCGAGGCGCTGCGCGAGCGCCACGGCGGTCCGTTCGTGCTGTTCGTGGGCCGGCTGCGCTACTACAAGGGCCTCGACGTGCTGCTCGAGGCGATGGCGCGCTGGGACGGCCGGCTGGTGATCGTGGGCGACGGTCCCGAGGAGTCGCGCCTGCGCGCGCAGCACGCCCGGCTCGGGCTCGGCGGCCGCGTGGTGTTCGCGGGCGCGCTCAGCGACGACGACCTGCGGGCGCACCTCGCCGCCGCCTCGGTGGGCGTGCTGCCGAGCACGCACCCGAGCGAGGCGCTGGGGATCGCCATGATCGAGTACCTGGCGGCCGGCCTGCCGGTCGTGTGCACCGAACTCGGCACCGGGACCACGTTCGTCAATCGCGACGGAGTCACCGGCTGGGTGGTGCCGCCGCGCGACCCCGACGCGCTGGCGGGCGCGCTGCGCGGCCTGTCGTCCGACGCGGGACTGCGGGCGCGCTTCGGCGCCGCGGGCCGCGCGCGGGCGCGCGAGGTGTTCTCGCTCGAGGCCATGATGCGCGGCGTCGGCGCCGCCTACGCCGACGCCCTGTCGCGGCACGCGGCGCGGCTCACCGGCAGGAGGGCCGCATGAGGACCCCGCGCCGGCTGCTGGGGCTGGGACCGGTCTTCTCGCCGGGGCCCGTCTGGATGGCGTTCGCGTGCGTGGCGGCCGCCGTGCTCGGCGGCTGGCGGCTCGGCGACCCGGGGCTCTGGTGCGACGAGATCTACACCGCGCGGTGGACTCGGCTCGACTTCCCGGCGCTGCTCGCCACGCTGCGCAGCGACCTGCATCCGCCGCTCTACTTCCTGCTCGAGAACGCGGTGGTCCGCCTCGCGGGCGGCGG
Organism: uncultured bacterium; assembly: GCA_964568385.1. Taxonomy (GTDB): domain Bacteria; phylum Eisenbacteria; class RBG-16-71-46; order RBG-16-71-46; family RBG-16-71-46; genus CADEFY01. Next base: position 8,279 of record CAZMQP010000013.1, on the reverse strand, counting down.
CGAGGCGGGGCTGCGCCTGCTGTCGCTCGCGGCCGGGGTCGCCACGGTCGCCGCCAGCTACTGGGCGTTCCGGCCGGTGCTCAACGAGCGCCTGTGCGCCGCCGCCGCGTGGATGCTGGCGCTGTGCCCGCAGTTCTTCCTCTACGCGCGCATGGGCCGCTACTACGCGCTGTCGGCGCTGCTCGCCGTGCTCGCGCACGGGCTGTTCGTGCGGCTGGCGGTCAAGCGCGGGGGGCCGCGGTCGTGGCTGCTCTACGGGCTGTCGGTGGCGGCGCTGCTCTACACGTCGTACGTGGCGGTCTGCCTCGTGCTCGCGCACGTCGTGTGGGCGGTGGCGGCGCGGCGCCGGCGGCCGCGCCTGTGGAAGGCCTGGATGGCGGCGGCCGGCGGCGGGTTCGCGCTGTTCGTGCCGTGGCTCGCGGCCCTGGTGCAGCAGGTGCAGCACGCCAAGGGCCTGCTGCCGTCGGTGGTCTCGGGGCCGGCCGGGCTCGCACTCATGCTCGCCTTCGATCTGCATGCGCTCACCGCCACCGAACTGCTGGCGCCTTGGACGCTGCCCGGACTGGCCGGCCTCGTCGCGGGCACCGCCCTGCTGGCGCTGGGGGCGCTCGCCGCCGTCCGCCGCGGACTGGGCCGCTCGGTGCTGGTGCCGGCGCTGACGGCGCTGGGGCTGGCCTGGATCGTGATCGGGCTGCTGGCGCATGCGACGCCGTTCGTGGGACTTCCGGCCCGCACGCTCTTCATGTGGCCGTTCGCCGCGGTGGTGCTCGCGGTGGCGGCGCTCGACCCGGTCTACCCGAGGCGGCTGCGGCTCGGACTCACCGCCCTGCTGCTCGCGGCCTGGGCGGCGGCGTGGGTGAGCCTGCATCGCGCCGAGGGCTGGATGAATCCCATCTACCTCACGCCCGGACGCGAGGTGGCGGCCGACATCGGGGCGCGCCTGGCGCCGGGGGACGGCGTGCTGGCCGAGGACGACACCGGCGTGCCCTACTACCTCTTCGAGCGGGGCGGGGCGAGAGCGGTGCATGCCGACCCGGTCCACGTCATCCCGACCCGGGCGCTGCTCGCGGACCGCCGCGTGACGCGCGTGTGGTTCGTCCGGCTGTCGCGCGACGGCAGCCAGCGCGTGCGGGGCGAGCACGACGCCGCCGGGCAGCTGGCCCACTGGGGGAGGCTCGAGGAGGAGCGTGGCTGGCTGCCGATCGATCCCACCTACCAGGCGCTCAAGCGCCGCGTGACCGGCCTGCCCGGCTACGAGCACCGCATCGTGGTGCAGCTCTGGAGCCGGCCGCAGCCGGCGCCCGGATCGGGTCCCTGAACCCAGCGGCCGCCGGGAACCGGGCGCGGGGCCGCGCGGTATCAGGCGGGCAGATGCGCGGGCGGCTCGGGACCGCCCGAAACCTTTCCCCCGAGAGGGTTTGACCCCGTGCTGCCGCTTCTCTACCTTCCGCTGCCGTAGAGTCCGTCCGCTGCAGGCTGCCTCGACGTCCGGAGGGCCTGGCCCCGCCTGTCCGCACGGATGCCACCGACGACTCTCGAGGGATGGACATGAGGATCCTGGTCACGGGTGGAGCGGGCTTCATCGGTTCGCACCTCTCCGAGGAGTTGCTGCGCCGAGGCCACGAGGTCTGGGCGCTCGACGACCTCTCGACGGGCAGCGTCGAGAACCTGCGCACCTTCGAGAACCATCCCCGTTTCCGCTTCCTCGAGGGGGACGTCAAGGACCTCGCACTCGTCACCGGACTGGTGGCCCAGTGCGACCAGGTCGTGCACCTCGCCGCCGCGGTCGGCGTGAAGTACGTGCTCGAACACCCGCTGCGGTCGCTGCTCACCAACATCCGCGGCACCGAGGTCGTGCTCGAGGCCTGCCAGGTGCACCGGCGCAAGGTGCTCATCACCTCCACGAGCGAGGTCTACGGCAAGGGCGTGACGGTGCCGTTCGCCGAGGACGACGACCGGCTGATGGGGCCGTCGCACAAGCTGCGCTGGTCCTACGCGGCCGGCAAGGCCGTGGACGAGTGCCTCGCCTACGCCTACCACGAGCAGTACCAGCTGCCGATGGTGATCGTGCGCTGCTTCAACACCTGCGGACCGCGCCAGTCCTCGGCCTACGGCATGGTCATCCCCAACATGGTGCAGCGCGCGCTGCGCCACGAGCCCATCCTCGTGTACGGCGACGGCCGCCAGTCCCGCTGCTTCGGGGCGGTCTTCGATGTGGTGCGCGGCATGCTCATGCTGATGGACTCGCGCGAGGCGGAGGGCGAGGCGTTCAACCTCGGCTCCGAAGAGGAGGTCAC